>CAZBXR010000001.1:0-96365 GCA_964496145.1 uncultured Chthonomonas sp.
ATCGGCGTTAGGGCCCACCCCGTGTGACAGAGAAGACTTTTTCTATATGTCTGATAATATATATTATGTCTAAAGCGCTTGTTTGAAGATCGGGGCTCGACCTCAGAGAGGCTCAGGTCCAAAAAAGTGAAAAAGAAAGAGGAGAAAAGTGCGGAAATGTTGCCCAAAATCCCTCGACCTGTTGTATAAAGTAGGGGTTGTCACGACTTTCGTTGACACAAGGTTGGGTTGGTACAAAACGTGAGCTCAAGTCCATGGGCATCGAATGAGGACGGAGGTCGATCCGCGAGCGCGCTTGTGCGTGCGAGTTGGGCCGAAGCAAGTTGCTATTCCAAATCACTAGAGTTTGCTGACAAATCTGGCGAGGCGTTCCAACGCGTGCTCACCGAACTTCTCGATTGGCCCGGCGCCCACATCGCCGAGCGCAAGGCTTCCATGTATGAAGAAGTCGTCACCATCGACATTGACGGGTTGAAACTCGTTCTTTCGCGCGATACCTGGGGACTGACCTGGCTCGTTGCCGATCCAGAAGGCCGGGCACTCAAAAATCTGGCTAAAGCATGGGAAGCCGAGGGTTGGCTCAACGTCCTTTGACATAGCTTCTATGTCAAAGACTCCCAGCACTTCTCTTCCCTCTCGTCGAGACATTTTGCGCGGCGCGGCCGCTGGTACGGCCGCGGCTGTTTTAGGTTCTGGCGCCCTGGCAAATTCCCAGGAAGGCTCCGCTGGAACCCCAAAGCTGGGCCCGATGCCCAAGGACGACTTTTCCGTCGCGCCTCTCAAGACGGTTCGGTGTGGATTTATCGGCATGGGAGCCCGCGGGCCAAGCCACCTGAGCGCGATTCTCAAGATTGAGGGTGCGGAGGTCGTTTCCATCTGCGACACCCATCAACTCAGCCGCGAAAAGGGCGCCGCCATGACGACAAAGGCCGGGAAACCCGCGCCAAAGCTCTACGGGACGGACCCCTATGACTACCGCCGCATGCTCGATGAAGGAAACCTTGATGTGGTCTTCATCAGCACGCCGTGGGAATGGCACGTGCCGATGGCCGTCGATGCCATGGAACGAGGGGTGCATGCTCTCATCGAGGTGCCCGCCGCCATAACTGTCGACGGATGTTGGGAGTTGGTCGAGACCTCGGAGCGCACCAAGCGCCACTGCATGATGCTTGAGAACGTGAACTACGGACGTGAAGAGCTGGCCGTCCTCAATATGTGCCGGCTCGGCGTGTTTGGGGAGCTTCTACACGGTGAGGCCGCCTATATCCACGATCTTCGTTGGCAAATGAAGGAGATCGAACACGGAACCGGGAGCTGGCGAACGGCGCACTATGCCAAGCGCAACGGGAACCTCTACCCAACACACGGGTTGGGTCCGATCTGCCACTACATGAACGTGAACCGCGGCGATGTCATGGACTTTATGTCCTCCGTCAGTTGCAACGCCCGGTCACGCGAGCTCTATGCAAAGGAGCATTTCCCAGAGGGGCACGCCCGGCGAAAGCTTGAGTTTGTGTGTGGCGACATGAACACAACGATTCTTCGGACCAAGATGGGTCGAACCATGATGATTCAGTGGGATGAGCAACTTCCCCGGCCTTACAGTCGGCACAACTACATTCAGGGCACGAAAGGAGCCTTTGCAGGCTTCCCGAATCGAGCTGCGCTCGAAGAAAAGGTGGGGGATGAAAAGGCAGACTCATGGATGGGTGATCCTGAGCTCAAGGCGCTTGTCGATAAGTACGATCACCCTCTCTGGTTGAAAATGGCGGATATGGCCAAGCAACACGGTGGCCACGGAGGCATGGACTTTGTGATGGTCTGGCGGATCATATACTGCCTCCGGAACGGCTTGCCTTTGGACCAAGATGTGTACGACGCCGCAAGTTGGTCGGTGATCTCGCCTCTCAGTGAGATTTCTGTGGCCAAGCGAGGGCGCTCGGTGGACATTCCCGACTTCACCCGCGGGGCCTGGAAAACACGAAAATCAATAGATTTGAAGAATTAAAGCGTTCCTCGAGGTTTTCCGTGGTAAGTTATAGATTCAGTCCTATCTTATTGGATGAAAGTGGAGACTACAAATGAATATTAACAGAATGATTTTGACGGCCCTTGCCGTGGGTGCCCTGGGTGCTTCGGCTCAAGCGGCCATCGTGGCCATGGATAGCGCGGCCGACGGGGTTTACACCGGCGGCAACATACACGGCTTGAATGGCGGCTTCGGATTTGGTCCTTGGACCGCGAATCCATCGACGAACGGCGGGACGGGCGGAAACTTCCAGTTCACTTCGAGCCAAAACGGCAATGGATCCAGTGGAAACATTGATAGCTCGGGTCGTTCGTGGGGAGCCTATGCGAACTCGGGCAACACTACGACCATCAGCCGGGCCATCACTGCCTCGCTTGGCACACCGATGACCGTTTGGTTGGATTTTGACAATGGCTGGATCGACAACGGCTCTGAAGTCTATGCCAGCATCGGATCATATCAATTCGGCTTTACGGGCGGCCAAAACGATTACTGGTATGACCTCGGAACCGGACGTCAATCCTCCGGTTTGGGATTCACCGCCGACGGGCTTCGACTCAAGTTGGTGTTGAACGCTACGGGAGGATACAACTTCTCGGCGACAAATCTTGCCTCCAATAGTGTGTGGGCCTCCGCACAGCTCTTCACGGGTGGGAACATTCCTACGTTCCTGTCGCTCACGAACGTCAATGCTGGCGGCGGGTCTTCGAACAACGCCTACATCAACAACATGAAGGTGGAAGCTGTGCCTGAACCAACTACGATGTTAGCTCTTGGGCTCGGGCTTTCCGCTATTGCCCGACGTCGCAAAACGAAGTAACCTTCTCTCTGTGACAAGAAAGCCGCACTCTCGATTGGAGAGTGCGGCTTTCTCTTTTGGTGCTTACTCGGCGCCTTGGATGCCGTACCCGTCGCTCAGGATGAAGTAGTCGAGGAGGTCCACGCTTTCGTCTTTGTTGAAGTCCGCTGCAGGGTTGATACCGACATCACCGGTTGACAAGGCGTAAGAATCGCTGAGAGCGAAGTAGTCGAGCAAGTCCACCGAGTTATCTTGGTTGGCATCTCCGTTGACGATCACGACCGGGATGGAAACGGTGCCCGTGCGAGGCAATGAAGCCGAAACGCTCTGAGCGAGAAACGTAGGAAGTTGGCTCCCTGTTTGGAGGGGCCGAATGCGGAACGTGGGGGATCCAAAGGCTTTCGTTCGCATCGTGAGACGCCCCGTCGTGGGATGACTCGTGACCGTTTTCGTCTCCGTTACGATCCCACCCTCAATGGTTTGAATTTCGTAGTTTGAAGCAAGAGGAACGTACGACCCGCTGAGGGCGGACACATCAAACGTGACTGAAATCGTGCCCGTGGGCACAGCTTGAACCAGCATCGAATCGAACGCGATGTTCTTCGGAGTTGCCGCGCTGGATTTGGAGGTTCCAAGGGTGATCCTTGCAATGGAGGCTGAGGAAGCGACATCCAGCACCCCCACGGAGGTCTCACCGATCCAGAAAAAGGCCTTCAGGCCAATCATGTCAATTTCTATCTGGACTCTATGCCATTGCCCGCGCGGAGTGGTGGGGCCGGTGAGTCCGCCAATGAATGCGGAGGACGCGCTCCATGCATTGGGAGTTGTATCGAACCTGAGCACTGCAAACCCCGTTCCCACGGTATTGCTCACGCCAAAAGTTAGACTTCTGCCGTTGATTTCGTCGGGCTGAACGTACACGTCCACCTCGGCACGGATGATGTCGTTGCCGGGTGTCCTGTTTGCCCATTCGGTGGCGATGGCGTTGTAAAGCAAGTCTTGCGGGCCCGCGCAAGTGACGATTTTCGAGCCGGACGTTGCTGTGGGAAAAGCACCCCCGCCTGGTCGCACCACCCACCCAGCGGTGCTTGCGGTCCAACTGTTGCTTCCCGCAGGGTTCCCGTCGGCGAGGCCGTCAAAATTCTCTTGACGAAGAATCTGACCGAACGATGCGGTTGCGAAGGCGACCATGAAAGCAAGGGCGAAGTATCTCATGACAACTTGAACCATTATAAGACAAAAACCTGCAAATGACGTGCCAAGAGTGGTTAAGACTCGGTTATCTAGGAACAAGAAGGGCGAGTACAATTGAACTATGGATTTTTCCCTCTCTCAAGAGCATGAATTGATTCGTGAATCGGCCTACAAGTTTGGCCAATCAGAGATATTGCCAGGCCTCGCCGAGCGCGACAGAATTTCAAAGAGCGACCCTGAAATGCTCAAGAAGATGGGAGCCGCGGGATTCCTCGGCGTTTGCATCCCCGCAAAGTACGGCGGCATGGGTGCCGACTACATCAGCCTTGGCATCGTTTGCGAAGAGCTTGAGAGGGCTGACTCGACGGCACGCGTCGCGATGAGTGTCCATGCCGGCTTGCACAGCATGACCATCATGCAATGGGGCACCGAAGAGCAAAAGCAACGATGGCTTCCGGGTCTCGCCACAGGTGAATTGGTGGGTGGATTTGGGTTAACCGAGCCGAACGCCGGCTCCGATGCCTCGAACCTGCGAACCACAGCGACCAAGGATGGCGACCACTATGTCATCAACGGCAGCAAAATGTGGATCAGCCTCGCGGACTATGCCGACCAGTTTTTGGTGATTACAAAGCTGACGTCGACCGCGGCAAAGGCTCCTTATGCTGCCTTCATTGTGGATCGAAACACTCCAGGGTTCAGTAGCCGACCGATCCATGGAAAACTCGGCGTCCGCGCCGGGAATACCGGCGAGATTTCGTTCGATAACATGCGCGTTCCGGCCGATTGTATGCTCGGCGAAGAGGGTGACGGTTTCAAGGTCGCGATGAGCGCTCTCGACCACGGTCGATACACGGTTGCCTCGGGCGCGGTGGGCATTATCACGGCTTGTCTTGATGCTTGTAACAAATACGCCATGGAGCGCACCGTGGGCGGAGAGCCGATTGGCACCAAGCAGCTTGTGCAACAAATGATCGCCTCGATGGTGAAGGGTCGAGACGTCGGACGGCTTTTGTACTACCAAGTGGGTTGGATGAAGAATGTTGGCCTTCGCCACACTCGAGAGTGCAGCATGGCGAAGTGGGTGAACTGTGAAGCCGCTTTTGATGCCGCAAACAAGGCGGTTGAAGTGCACGGCGGCTATGGCTTCTGCGATGAATTCCCTGTCGAGCGGTACTTCCGAAACTCGCGCGGCGCGATGATTTACGAAGGGACTCACGAGATCCACACGCTGATGCAGGGTGAGTACGAATTGGGTCTTCGCCAAGACCGGCCTCTGTCTCGAGTGCTTCCCACTTGGCCATTTGAAGACTAATGGCCCAACACAACTGGTCTCTGATGTGCAATAATCAGGGACCAGTTCGGGGCATAGCGTAGCTTGGTAGCGCGTCTGGTTTGGGACCAGAAGGTCGCAGGTTCGAATCCTGCTGCCCCGACCAAAACTTCCCTCTTTTTCACCTTCCTAGGCGAAATGTGTCTGCGATATCCCAAGCCGACGGGATCTCCGTCAGTTCCGTGTTGGATTTCAGGTTCGCCCCGGTGGCGTTCGCAGCAAGGGTCCCTAGGAGAGCAATGTGCTCCTCTGAGAGAGGTTTCGCCTCTTGCAATTCTGGATTTCTTCCAAGAAATCCGGTATCGAACTTCCCTGCCTTGAAATCCTCCGTCTCCAGGAGCCGGTGGGCGTAGCCGATGCTTGTGCGCACACCCAAAATATGGAACTCTTCAAGAGCCCGTCGTGTTCTCTCGATGGCAGCATTTCGGGTGGGCGCAGTACAAATCAGTTTGGCAATCAAACTATCGTAGAAGCGCGTCACTTCGGCTCCCGGACCAAAACCGGTGTCTACACGGACACCTGGCCCAGATGGAACTGCCCATCCGCGAATGGGGCCGGTGCTTGGCATAAAGTCTTTCTGGGGGTCTTCGGCGACAATGCGGATCTCGATGGCATGACCCTGAATGCACGCTCGATCCCCTTTCAGTAACTGAGGAGAAATGAGATCAGACAGATTCTTGCCTCGGGCCACCTCGATCTGAAGCCGTACGAGGTCTAATCCGGTGATTTGCTCGGTGACTGGGTGCTCGACCTGGAGACGGGCGTTCACTTCGAGGAAGTAGAACTCTCCTGATGCATCGTCCACCATGAATTCCACGGTTCCGGCCCCGGTATAGCCGCACCCCAATGCAAGATTGCAGGCGGCTTCTCGCATTCTCTCCCACAGAGCATCGGTCATCGCTGGGCTTGGCGCTTCCTCGATCAGCTTTTGGTGCCGGCGCTGAATGCTGCAGTCTCGTTCGAAGAGAGCGGCAACGTTTCCGTGCTGATCGGCCATGAGTTGGACTTCGATGTGTCGAGGGCGCTCAATGAGTTTTTCCACCATCATGGCGTCGTCGCCAAACCCTTTCAAGGCTTCATCTCGGGCCATGGCGATTTCGCTCATGAAATCCTCTGGAGACCGAACAATACGCATCCCGCGCCCGCCGCCTCCGGCACTGGCCTTGAGCATTACAGGGAACCCGATGTCGTTCGCTGCGCGAAGTAAATCCTCATCAGAAGACCCTGCCTCAAAGAACCCCGGGGTGATAGGAACGCCTTGCTTCACGGCGACTTGTTTGGCGCTGATCTTATCCCCTAGCATCCGCATCGACTGAGCCGAGGGGCCGATGAAGGTGATTCCCGCAGCCGCGCACGCGTCGGCGAAATCCGCGCGTTCGGAAAGAAATCCATAGCCAGGGTGAATGGCGTCTGCGCCAGTGGTCTTTGCCGCCTCTAAGACTCGATCGGCCAGCAGATAACTACGAGATGGTTCGCTTTCCCCAATACAAATTGCTTCGTCCGCCAAATGAACGTGCATGCTTCCGGCGTCGGCCTCACTATAGACCGCCACCGTCCGAATCCCCATTTCTCGGGCGGTTCGAAAGACGCGAACGGCGATCTCGCCTCGATTTGCAACTAGAAGCTTTTTCATGAATTTAGTTTCACAACGTATGATGCGGGACGCTTCTCCAAGAAGGCGGCGACGCCTTCTTTCCCTTCATCTCCCGCACGAATATTGGCCAGTCTTCGAGCCGTTTCTTCGATAGCCAAAGGATAATCGACCGCAAGACGCTTGCTTTCGTGCACCGCGTGCGGGCCATTCATCAGGATGCCTGACAATAGCTCGTTGATTTTTGCATCGGCGGCCTCGAGGGAATCCTTCACATGGTGGACAAGGCCAATCTCGTACGCTCGCCTCGCATCGAACACTTCTGCGGTCGTGAAAAGATGGCGGGAATGGCCGACACCGATTTTGGGGAGTACGACCGCGCTGATGGTGGCCGGAATCAAGCCAAGCTTTACTTCTGAAAAACAGAACTTCGTGCCTTCGACAGCGACCGCAACATCGGCGGCGGCGACCAAGCCGCTGCCCCCGCCAAACGCGGCTCCGTGGCAACGCACGATGGTGACTGCGGGACAGGTAGCCATCGCCTCAAAAAGACCAGCGAGTTTCATCGCATCTTGGAAATTCTCTTCCACGGTGTACGAGGCGGCTTTTCTCATCCAGTTGAGATCGCCCCCCGCGCAAAAGCTTGCGCCTTCACCGCGAATCACGATGGCCCGTGTTTCTTGGCTTGCCCCTCGGATAGTCTCCGAAAGCATCGCAATGAGTTCATCATTGATGGCGTTTCGGACCTCGGGTCGGTCAAGAGTGAGTTCGAGAACGGGTCCGCGTTGATCAGCTCTCAGCATGAGACGGATGGTACCTGCTGGCCATGGGGGGTGTCGAGGATTCCAGCCTCACGCTTTCTTGCTCACAAAGCGCCCCACACCTACGCCTAGGCGTGGCCTTCTTGCTGCGTGAACCCTTCGAACTGGGGCAGGTAGAAATCCCACGCGCCCTGCTTTTTCGCCTTTAGATACGCCGGGAGCGAGATGTAAGGAATAAAGTGCGGCCGTCGAGGTTTCGTCCGTAACTTCATTTTTGCCTGCGCCGGGGTTTTGTCCCCCTTCTTCAGGTTGCAGCGGCGGCAGCAGGCCACCAGGTTGTCCCAAGACTGAGGACCGCCCATCCATCGCGGGATCACGTGGTCAATCGTCAGATCCTTCCCTTTGTAGCCGCAGTACTGGCAGGTGTAGGCATCGCGGGCGAGCACGCTGTGCCGCGAAAGGCGAAGCTGGGGCAAGGGTCTGCGAACGTGATAGCGCATCTTCACGATCGAGGGAGCCTCAAGCTCCCCCGTTCCGGTACGGAGATATTCGTCCTGGACTTCTAGGATTTCTGCCTTTCCCAGCAGAATCAAAGCCATCGCCCGTCGAATATTGCACACGTTCAGGGGCTCAAAGTCAGAATTGAGCAGTAGCACTTCTCTCGATTTCACTTGACTTCCTCCGATTTCCACTCCCGACTTCGGCGAACCATGGGGCGGATCGATAAACGCGCTGAGCCCTGAGTTGAAGGAAAAAGGCTCTTGCGCTTTGACGCAGGAGCCTTTTGAGACACACCAAGTTCTAGCCCTATCCAGGAATCTCCCTGTAGGCGAGAACGTATGGCTTCTTCTAGGTCCCTCACGGGCCTTTGACTCATGCTCATTGATGTATTACACGAAAGTGTCCGCCGAAAAGACTCTCTTCTGAGCAAAAAGTTAGAAGAATTTACAAAGAGCTAGTAAACGTAACAGGCGCGAGGGAGCGGAGTGCCAAGTTTTTGGCCGAAACCACGCGTATTGAAATTGGCTTGCTTTTGTGCGTGATCAAGCCTGCCCGAGAGAGTACAATATGGGGAGCCATTTCTCGCGCACAGAATGGATTCTTTCGCGCGGGATTTTTGGTTGAGGAAGGAAGCAGGTTTTGCCCTCGGAGACAGCAAACCCTACTTCATCCAGGGAAGGGTCGTCTCTGTATGCAAGCTCTCAAAATTGTTGGTGGTTCACCACTTCACGGACTCGTGGAGGTTCCGGGTAGCAAGAATGCTGCCCTCGCTATTTTATCAGCCGTTCTGCTCGGCAGGGGTCAAGCCCTGCTCCAAAATGTGCCGAATGTCACAGACATCCAGATCAAGCTCGAACTGCTGAGCCGATTTGGAGCCAAGTACGAATGGCGTGAAGGCACGCTGTTCATGGACTGCACCTCGTTGCACCCCGCGATTGTCGAAGAGGATATTGTTCGGCCCATTCGCACCAGCTTTTATATCATCGGTAGCCTTTTGGCGCGGCTCGGCGAAGTCGAGCTACCTATGCCGGGGGGCTGCAAGATCGGCGCGCGCCCGGTCGATCTCCACATCAAGGGACTCGAACTCTTGGGAGTCTCGATCGACCAAGACCGAGGCGTGTATAAGGCCAATGTCAAGCGACTGAAGGGCGCGGAAATCTATCTCGACTTCCCGAGCGCCGGGGCCACCCAGCACCTCATGGCCACCGCTTGTCTTGCCGAGGGCGTCACCACGATTCAGAACGCCGCGCTAGAACCCGAAATCGTGACCCTGGCCGAGTTTCTCAAGGCCATGGGGGCCGACATCACCGGGGCAGGCACAAGCACTATCAAGATTCGTGGGGTGAAAGAGCTTCGAGCTTGCGAGTTCCGAATTCCCTCTGACCGCCTTCAGGCGGGAACCTACCTCTTGGCCGCGGCCATCACCGGCGGAGACGTCACCGTGAAGGGGATTCACAGCGAGGACCAAGTGGCTCTTCTCAACAAGCTGCGAGAGGCCGACATGGATAGCGAAATGACGAACGATACCGTTCGGCTGAACGCCACCAACATGAGGCCGAAAGGGATCAAGATCAAAACAATGCCCTATCCTGGCTTCCCTACAGACATCCAGCAACCCATGGCCGCCCTGCTGTGCATTGCCGAAGGGGCGAGCGTCATCGAAGAAACTATTTACGAGAGTCGGATCGGGCACGTAAGCGAATTGGCAAGAATGGGCGCGAAGATTTCTCACCAAAGTGGTCGAATCACGACCATCGAGGGAGTGGACCGGCTACAAGGCGCGAATGTCGAAGCGAGCGACCTCCGGGCCGGAGCCGCACTTGTTTTGGCGGGTCTCGCTGCCGAAGGAACCACATTTGTGCGCAATATCCATTACATCGATCGCGGGTATGAGAACCTCGAGGGGATCATCACAAGTCTCGGTGGAAACATTGTTCGGGTCCAAGGTGAGGGCGAGAAAACTCCCATCTGATGAAAATGACTCCTTCTTTACGCACAGAGATTGGGATCGACCTAGGAACCGCGAATATCCTGGTCTATAAGCGCGGCAAGGGCATCCAGCTCATGGAACCCACGGTTGTCGCGATCAATACGAAGACCGGAAAAGTCCTCGCCGTCGGGAATGAGGCTCGCGATATGCTGGGCCGCACCCCCGGCAACATCGCCGCCATTCGCCCGCTGAAAGATGGAGTCATCGCCGACTACACCACGACCCTCAAGATGCTGGAGTACCTCATCGACAAGGTCTGTGGAAAGCGACGACTGCTGAAACCAACAGTCATGATTTGTGTGCCGAGCGGCGTCACAAACGTCGAACGGCGCGCGGTCATCAAGGCCGCCCGCGAGGCCGGCGCAGGCGAAGCCATGGTGATCGAAGAGCCGATGGCGGCAGCCATCGGGGCAGGTTTGCCCATCGCATCACCCGGCGGAAACATGGTCGTGGACATCGGGGGCGGCACGACGGATATCGCCGTCATCTCTCTCGGGGGCATTGTCCTTTCTCAATCCGTGCGGGTTGCGGGCAACAAGCTCGATGAAGCCATCATCCGGCACGTTCGAAATGCTTATAACCTGATGATCGGAGAGCCGACCGCTGAAGATATCAAGATTCGCGTCGGTTCGGCCTACCCTCTCGCCCAAGAACTCCGGATGGAGGTCCGCGGGCGCGATATGGTGGCGGGGCTCCCCAAAACTGTCGAAGTCACCAGTGAGGAAATTCGAGAGGCATTGAGCGAGCCCGTAAGGCAAATCGCAGAAAAGCTCTGCACGGTCCTCGAAGAGACTCCTCCGGAACTCTCCAGCGACATCATCGAACGGGGAATCACCTTGACAGGCGGAGGCGCACTCCTCCGAGGCTTGGATCGCCTCTTGTTTAGCATCACCGAGATTCCTGTCCATGTCGCCGAGAACGCTCTCCACTGCGTGGCGATAGGTACCGGCCGCGCGCTGGAAGAACTGGACGCCATTCGCGCCAGCGGCGCCGTCAGTGAGATGTGATCATGCTAAGTGTCGCCCTCGCGTTTGTCCTCTCTCAAGCTTCTCCTCCCGAACTCTTGCCAACGAAGGATTTCGAGGTTGTTCACGCACGCTTGGCGAGCAGCTTTAAGCGGAGCTTGAAGGTGACCGCGAAGGAGCGACGGGTGCTCCCGAAATCGCCCGTCGCGACCCGAGCGATGGTTGTCGCCAGCCTGGAGCAGTTGTATTTAGCCGCGCAGCCCAAGTTCAAGCAGCCCGCAAAGAAAGTGACCCTGCCCGCAGGGTTTAAGGTTGCCTCTATGCAGTCCAAAGCCCTCGAAGGCTTTCTGCAAAAGCTTGTGGTGGAAGGGTTTATCCCAAGATCCAGTTTCTTGGTCTATGGGATAAACGACAAAATCTCGATCACTCAGGTGGGCGAAGCTTACGGCAAGTTTCTGATCGAACTTGCCGAACGCACGCACACGAAGAAAGAAGGCTATTAAGCGAGGTCGGCGGGGTCGATTGAGCTGAGCCGGGGCCCGAGTTGGGCAACCACTCGACCCGCGATTGCGCCTCCAATCTTTCCGCATTCTGCCAGCGACTTCCCTTCGGTCAGTCCGTACAAGACTCCGGCGGCGTAGGCGTCGCCCGCTCCGGTAGAGTCAACCGCGACGATCTTGAGGGCCGGGCAGCGCGTGACTTCCCCATTGCGGACGAGGATCGAGCCTTCCGCCCCCAAGGTGACCGCGACGAGGTCTGCGTGCTGTGAAAGTTGAATTGCGGCTTGCTCGGGATCGTCCAGGCCGGTCAGAGCTTGGACTTCAGCTTCGTTTCCAAACAAGACATCGACGTGATCCTTGATGAGGCGCATAAAATCGTCGGGGTGTCGGTGGACGCAGAAGGGGTCGCTGAGGCTGAAGGCGACCTTGACACCATTGGTGGTCGCGGTCTTCATGGCGTGTTCCACCGAGGATTTTTGCTCCTCCGTATCCCACAGGTATCCCGTGATGTACAGATATTGCGAATTGACGAGGTCCGGCACGTAGATGTCTTGGGGTAGGAGCGAAAGTGCCTTCCCGAGGTAGGTGACCATCGTTCGTTCGGCGTCGGGCGTGATCATGACCACGCAGGTGCCGGTTTCGCCGTTGGATTCGCCAAGGTTGGCGCGGATGCCGTTGCTTTCGAGCGATTCGCGGTACATGCGGCCGTGTTCGTCGAGCCCTACGTGTCCGGTGTAGCACCCCGCGCCTCCCAGGAGGCCGAAGTGATAAAGAGTATTGGCTCCGCTTCCGCCGGCGGCGGCATTTACGATGTGCTCATACACCTTTGGAATCAGGTTGCCTTGGGCCTCATGATCCACCAAGTTCATACTTCCCTTTTCATAACCCAATTCTTGGAGAAGGGAGTCAGAGATCTCAACTTGGAGATCGAAGAGGGGATTGCACATGCCGTATACGCCAAATTTCGCCATAGGAACAGGCTGGGAGTGTACCGGCTGAATAGACTTTCTGTGGATTCTGGAATAGAACCCACAGAAAGCCTGTGCCTTTTACGAGGGCAAGTCGAAGAGAAGAAACTCGCCTTGCGTGTCGGTCGTGACGGCACCGAGCGAGCCTGTCTCGGTCCAGTGAAGGCCATCGCCCTCGGCTACAAGTTCTTCGCCGATTTTTAGCGATCCCAAGGCGACGTGGAGATACATTTGGCGACCGGGAGTGTTTTCGGGAAGTTCCACTTGGTCCCCAGCGCTTACGATGGAGCTGTAGACCTTGACATCCTGGTGCATCTTCACGCTGCCCTGCTCCCCGCTTCCTGAAATCATCAGGACGAGCTTTCCGGCCTTCTCTTCGTCCGAGAAATGGCGCTCATCGTAGCTTGGCGTGAGGTTCTTTTCCGCCGGCACGATCCAAATCTGGAGCATGTGGGTTTCGGCATCTTCTTGGGGGTTGTATTCGCTGTGGGTGATGCCGCTGCCGGCGCTCATCACTTGGATGTCCCCGCGCTGAAGAGTCCGCTCATTGCCCATGCTGTCTTTGTGGGCAAGCGCACCTTTCAGCACGTAGCTGAAGATTTCCATGTTATCGTGCGGGTGCGGGGGAAATCCGCCTTTGGCCGCGATGTGGTCATCGTTGATGACAATGAGAGGCCCGATGCCGAGCTTCTCGGGATCATAGTGATGCCCAAAGCTGAAGGTGTGGTAGCCATTCAGCCATCCTCGGCCGCTGTGGAATCTCTCTTGGGCCGGCCATTTTGTTGCGGGTGCAATTAGTTTCATGCTACAAGAAACGTCAGAACAATTCGTGGGGTTCCGTACGTAGGAAAGGAGAAGCCGAGAGATGTTTGGACGCCAGAACCCGTGACAAAACGGGTATTATTTGTAAGTTCCCTTTCTCTTGGCCTTAGTGAAGATTGGCTGAAAGTAAGTGATTTGACGGTCAGGTATGCAAGCAATGAAGGAAAAGAACGCAACACCGAGCGAAATGAAGGGAGCCATCCCTATCCCGAAGAGCAAGCGTGGCTTGAAGGGTTTCTTTCAAGAAACTTCGCTCGAACTGAAAAAGGTCCACTGGCCGACGAACCAAGAAACGACCCGACTTACCTCTGTCGTTCTTATCGTTTGTTTTGGCTCAGTTCTGGGGCTTTGGCTGTTGGGCTTAGGAATCACCACCATCTTGGACATGATTCTCACAGGTGGGAAGTAAGCATGGCGAAGTCTTGGTTTGCCGTGCATACCATTGCCGGTCATGAAAACAAAGTTAAGGAAATGCTCACTCGACGAGCGACCGTCGAAGGTGTCTGGGACTACGACATCTTTCAGGTTCTGATTCCGACCGAGCAAGAGCTCACCACGCGATCGGGCAAGAGAGTCGTGGTCGATAAAAAGGTTTTCCCTGGGTACATCCTGGTTCAAATGAACATGACGGATGACACCTATAAGCTGGTGAAGTCCACGAGCGGAGTCACGGGGTTTGTTCAATCTGGAAACAAGCCGGTGCCGCTTGAAGACTACGAGGTTCGCCGGATCATGACGAACCTGGAGAGCAGCAAAGAGCAACCTAAGGTCGCTTTCCACAAAGCCGACATCATTCGGGTTATCGAAGGGCCGTTCAGCGACTACACGGGCAAGATCGAAGAGGTCAACGCCGAAAAAGAGAAGCTCAAGGTTCTCATCAACATCTTTGGTCGGGAAACTCCGGTGGAACTCGACTTTACTCAAGTCGAAAAGGGGTAAAAGAACTCCGTGGCCACAACGATTCCGTCTCTCTGGCGCGTAAACAATCGCGACGAAGAGGCGGAATCTGCTTTAAGAGAGGCCCTTGGCGTCGGCGGCCTTGTCGCGACCGTCCTCGCCCAGCGGGGGTTCGGCCCGGCGGAGGCCGAAAAGTTCCTTCATGCGGGGATCGACCAGCTTCATTCACCCAAGCTCTTGCCGGACTATGAGAAGGCTCGAGACGAGATATTGGGCGCCATGGAGCGCAAGGAACGGATTTATATTCACGGCGACTATGACGTCGATGGTGTTACTTCGGCCGCGATTTTGACTCGGTGCTTGAGAAACATGGGGGCTGATGTGCATGTCCATGTCCCTCACCGTGTGAAAGAAGGATACGGCATCCACCCCATGGCGGTTCAGGAGGCGAAGGATGTGGGGGCCAGTCTCTTTCTTACTTGTGACTGCGGCATCGTAGCCCATGATCAGATTCGACAGGCGACGGAGCTTGGTCTTCGGGTCGTGGTCACCGATCACCACGAACCCGGCACCACCCTCCCTTCGGCCCAGGCGATTGTGAACCCTCACCGCGCGGACAGCCGGTACCCGTTTGCTGATCTTTGTGGGGCGGGTGTGGCTCTCAAACTTTGTGCGGGCTTGGCGGAAGAGAAAGGGATTGCCCCTCAAAACTTTTACCGCGCTTTCTTAGATTTGGCGGCGGTGGGCACGGTCGCTGATGTGATGCCTCTTGTCGGGGAGAATCGTATCATCGTTCGGCACGGTCTTCCCCTTCTCCAAGCCACGAAGAAAGTAGGGCTGCAATCGCTCATCCGCTTGGCGGTGAAAGAAGGCACCTCGTCTCTGAAGGCCTGGCATATTGGCTTCAATCTTGCGCCGCGCCTGAATGCAGCCGGTCGGCTGGATGATGCGGCCCGGTCGTTGCAACTGCTCCTCACCACCGATGGATCGGAGGCTCAGGAAATCGCCGAGGGGCTTGATACGCTGAATCGAGAGCGGCAAGAAGAGCAGAAACGGATGATCGAGGAGGCGATTGGAGTCGTGATCGAGCGGGGCCTTGAATCGGACCCTGTTTTGGTTGTCCACCAGTCTGGATGGCATCACGGAATCATCGGTTTGGCGGCTGGGAAGTTGGTCGAACGGTTTCGACGCCCTGCCTTTGTGATAGGAATCGACCCTGAATCGGGGGTCGGAAAAGGATCGGCTCGGTCGATCCCTGGTTTTCACCTTGCCAACGCACTGCACTCGATGCCTGATCTCGTCAAGGGGGGCGGGCACGAGCTTGCCGCTGGGTTTAGTGTGGACCTCGATAAGGTGGGGGCATTTCGCGACGCCTTGATTCGTCATGCGGCGACGCTCGAAGATTTCCAGCCCGGGCACGTGCCTATTGACATCACCGCCGAAGTCCGCGCCGAGGAAGTCACTCTCGATTCTGTTCAAGAAATGGAGATTCTAGAGCCCTTTGGGATGGGGAATCCTTCTCCGCTTTTCCTGACGCGAAAGCTACGCGTGGAGGAGAAGAGGGTGATGGGAAAAGAGGGCACCCACGTCAGCTTGATCTTGAGAAGCTTGGCCGGATCGCAGAGGCAGATCACGGCGTGGAACATGGCCGATTCTCTCAGCGGCGTCCATGTGGGCCAATTTATCGATGTGGTGTACAACCCGGTGCAGGACACCTATCAAGGCAACATCAAGCTGAAATGGAATCTGCGCGACTGGGTGCACTCCGCCTAGCCAGAAACGACATTCTTCTTTTGCAGGGTGTAGTAGTCCGACAGGGTGACCTTGGTTGTTTGGCTCTTTTTCGATCCGCTTCGTGACCATTCTAGGGTGACGGTGTCTCCCACGGACTTGCCGAACAGCTTGGCTCCAAGCTGGAATGCGTTCGGCGAGGTTTGGCCGTCGACTTTGAGGATCAGATCATTGGGTTTCAAGCCTGCATTCCCTGCCGGTGAACCTTCTTGTACCGACACGACCTGTACGCCACTCATATGATTTTTGAAGGTCATTCCCAGAGTCGGATGCTTTGGATATCCCGATTTCGATAGAAACCCGTCCATGACGCGTTGGAGGACATTCGTGCTGAGCGCGTATCCGATCGACAGGCCCGCGGGGCCAAATGTCTCCGTCCCGTGCTCGGCAGATGGACCCGCCAGAGACGAATTCATGAGTCCAACAAGGCGATTCTGCTCGGAAAAGACGAAAGCTGAAGGGTAGCGGTCATCGGGTCGAGACTCGAATCGAATCTCGTAGAGGGGCACCGTGCGACCCACAGGCTGGATGACCCCGTACGAAAGAGTTCTGGCAAGGTCTCCGCGAATGACTCCGCCCGGGTGATACGCACGGACAGACGTGATGCTGGCCAGATCCTTGGTTGTCGCCATTTGCACCGGATCCCAAACTTCCGCAAGTTTTGGATCCCCATCCAATTGATAGTGGGCGATCTGGGTGGGCTCATCGAGGAGCGTGAGAGAAGCCCCCAGCCACTGGTCTTTGTTTAGCTCGATGAAGAGTTGCTTTGGCACGGGACCCGGGCGATAGACGAGAATCGAGCCTTTGCCTCCTAGGTACACGCCGTAGGCAAGCCCGCTTCCATCGGGCGCGGAGGTTAACACGAGACCCTTGGGAATCTCCTGAGCTTGTGCAGAGACCACTGCACCTAGCGCAACGGCAATACGAAACCCTCGAGCGAGAGGCTTACCCACTGATGACAACATCACTTGTAGGTTCTACCTCAGTTGCGAGCCGTGTTCCTGTCTCCGAAGTCATATTCCCGATGACCACGGCGTTCGTTGGTACCTCGTCAGTTGCATCGACCAAGGCCGTATCGGCGGCCGCCATGGGAGCACTCTTCTGAATCGGCTCGGCCTTTGCACTCGGCTTTTTGGAACCCGAATTGCGTACCAAGGTCGGCTGGGAAGCTCTTGTCGTCTTCCGACCCACAGGTGTTGGCTGTGCCTCTTTCGGGGTCTTATCCGCTTGAGGAGTGGGCTCTGGAGCGGCGACTTGGGGAGCGGCGGCAACCGTTGGCACTGCGCCCTGATCGCTTCGTGGGGTTGAAATCTCGGTATCGGCTACGGGGGCCTCCAGCGGGGCCATCCCTATATTCGAACGGATGGCAATGAAGCCAAGGGCCGCAACGACAGCGGGCGCAAGGCCAAACCGCAGGCCCGTTTGCCACAGCGGAACGCGTGGAGACTTTGCTTTTGCGGCTTCAATCCTTTGAAAAAGGGATTCGTTGTTGAGGTGGGGCGTCGGGACCGAATCTCGAAGCGAACGAAGGTCGGCCTTCAGGGCCGCAAACTCGCGTCCCTCGCCGTTCAGGTCGTCCAAAGATCCATCCATGATCCTTGTCATCAATTCGTCGTTTTTACGCTTCATGGCTTAGTGCGGGGTCATCCAACATGGGTCCAACTCGATCCCGAAGAACTCGGCGGGCTCGCAAGACTCTCAATTTTGCGCCTCCGATGGTGCAGCTCAAAATTTCGGCAATCTCCGAGTAATCCCTTTCTTCTATATCTCTCAGAATGATGGCCTGTCGGTGATGGGCGGGCATCGCTGTCAAGGCTTTCTTTAAGGCCACTATCCGGCGCCCTCCCTCTAAGTTTTGGACAGGATCGTCGAATTCTCCAATAGTCATCCACGCAAGGCCCCCGGAAGCTTCTCTTTGCTCGAGAGTTGTTCTGCGGCTCGACATTCGGGCTCGGTCGGTGGCGAGGTTGGTCGCGATTCTCAGCAGCCAGGTGGTGAATTTTGCTTCGTCGCGATAGCGATGGATGTTTTGGTAGGCCCGGACGAAGACTTCTTGAACCATATCTTCGGCTTCGTCACGATTCGGAAGCATTTGGTAGGAGTAACGAAAAACGAGCATTCTATGCCTCTCGTAAAGAGTCTCAAACGCCTTATAGTCTCCTGTTTTGGCTTGCAAAACAAGGCTTTCATCACTTCCCTCGGTGCCCATCAAAATGGGGCGACCAGGGGACCAGGGCGCGGATAAATCCAATCCATTGACCTCCTTTCCCAAGCTCCTCTCTTGATGGACGTATTCTTTCACCAATCGTTACGACTGATTCATAAGGCAGATTTGTTCAATAGTTCTGTTTCCCGGAGACAGATTGAAGCCTCCGGGAAACGGTTTCTATCTACTTCCCTACTTTTCCGTATCCTGCAGAGAGGATGAAGTAGTCGAGAAGGTCAACGCCGGAGTCACGATTGAGGTCTGCGTATCGGGTGGGCCCGTCGGTCTCGACGGGCTTAAGATAGGCATCGGACAGGACGAAGTAGTCAAGGAGGTCGACCGTGTTATCTTGGTTGATGTCGCCGTTTTGCAAGTTCATGTTGGCGTTGGTCACGCTTCCAAACTCCGTGTTCACGTTCAGGACTTCTCGCAACCACGATTCGTGCTGTACGGTAAGCGTGTAGGGGCCTCGGGTGACAGGGGCGCTCAGTGAGTAGTTGCCCGCTGCGTCCAACTGGAGAGTTACATCCTCTTCAATGAGTTGCGAGTTCTCCCAGTGGCTGAGCTTGGCACTCACGGAGGTGGGAATCCTGCTTAAAGGCAGGTCTCCGAAGGTGATTTTTCCGCTGATCGTGTCGCCTCCTTCGAACATATAGAGGTTGATCGAGTATGGTGCGAGGACCACGGACATGGAGTCCACAGCTCCCGTGAGGTCGACCACCTCTGCATCTCGGTCACCCACGCCGGTCCTCGCAGCCTCGTCTTGTGGAATCCCGTAGCGCATGACTCGGTACTCGGACTTCGGCGAGAAGTGTTCAAAGGTGATCTGGATCTCTTGAGTGTTCGATGGGAGCGTGTTCACCATCAAGAGGCGAACCGACCCGTTCTTCTTCCTCACGCCATACGATCGAACATATGGGTTCTGGGTCTCGGCGGAAATGATTTCATCGCCGACCTCGGCCCATTCCGAGAGCATCTTTGCCACGTACCAAACGGGGTAGCGATCCTCTGGAGTTCGGAGCATGCCGTAATCCCCATACTGTCGCCATCCGTAGAGCGTCGGGCTAAGATTGTATTGGGTCATGGGGGCGGAGTGTTTCCAGTTCCACCAAAGCATGCCTTCTACATCGGCAGTGGATGCCTCGGCCATGGTCAGCGCGTAATATAAGCCGCTGACAAGGCTTACGGTCTGCTTCCCTGGGTCTGCCCATACGGAGTTACATTCATTCACTAGAATCCCGATGTTGTTGCCTTGGGGTCCCACGTAATCCACGATCAGTTGCCGTAGCTTTCCGATATCGGTGTGAAGGTTTGAAACAGACGTGAGCAGAGTCGCGTCGTTCTCAATGCCTGGCTGACCTTCGTATCGGTGCAGCGTGACATAGTCTGGGAGTCTCCGGAGGCGCTTGAGTTCGGAGAGAACGACGGGAGTCCATCCGTAGGTGCTCACGCCGGTACGGGGGTTCGTCACAGCATTCTCAGGATAGAACGAGTAGCCATTCTCGAAGAATGCGAGAGGGACCCCGATGCGAATGGAAGGGTCTTCCGCCTTCATTTGATCGTAATAGTCTACGAACTCACGGGCGTAGGTGACAGGGTCTTGCGGCTTTGCGTGCAGATCGGTGTAGTCCGGGTGATACGGCTCATTTCCGACATCCCAGTGCTTCACATTTTTGCCTCGAATGATGTTTGCATGGCGCACCATTCGTGCCGCTAGCTCGGGAGTGCCGGAACCGTAGTTCACGCCAACATTGCCATCGGCAGATGCTCGGGACATGCCATCTAAGAAGTGATCGAACGTGAGCAACCAGGGGCTCGTTTGATCGACACTCATGTTGGTTTCCCAGTTGTATCCGTCGCAAGGACCCGGAAATCGAAGAATGGTGGGCTTCGTTTCCGCAGCAAGGTTCTGGAAGACGTTTTCGCGAAAGTCTGGATCGAACATCGAGGTGTTGATGCCTCGAAGCAATGCGTTCATGGGTTGCCGGGTCCCGTTTGGCTTCAACGTCACCTTTGCGGTGGCAGGGATTGGCTTTGAGATCAGCTCGATCCGGTCGATATAAGTATTTGTTAGCGGCTTGCCGCCCGCTTCCATCAGGTGGAAGCCTTTGAACCCAGAGACGTCCTCCGCGCCGATGTCCGCAAGGGGGAATTCGTATACTCGCCAGGTGTTCGCTTCAAGGGAGGGGAGGTCGATCCTGACCTTGATTATGTTGTTGACGATGGACTGGAATCGAAGCCTCTGCCCGCCGGCGGGACCTCCGTGGACGGCGAACCGCAACGACTTATACGGCGTGGTATCGATGGTGAACGCATTTCCAGCGTAAAACCCAGAGTACTTAGGCCCGAAAAATCGGATGGACTTCGTTCCATCGTAGGCATAGTCGGTGGAGCCAACCTCCGTTGAAGCCCAGCTCCAACTTTGCCATTGACCTCGAAATTGATCATCAAAGATGACTTGATTTTGCTGCGCCCCCGAAATGGAAGCAACAGCGGTGACACTAACAATAAATAAATGTCGAAGATTCAATCTGCTGAATCTTCGAAGGTTTCGGATGAACATGGGGGCGGGGTGGACCTCCTGAGATCGATTCGAATTACTTCTGTTGCTTAATGCAACTTCATGCAATATGACAGAAATGAGGACAAGTTTGGAGCGCCTTTTTACAGAAGTTTAGTGAAATGGCGTCCACGAATGGGTGTACGACTATTGTTGACGTTCCATAGCAGAGTCCCCAGCATTCGTCAAAAATACGTTGGATCGGATAAAACCTAGCAAAAAAAAGGATAAAGGCAAGTATTTGCCCTTATCCTTCGTTCAATTAAGTGAATTTTTTAGATTATGAGTTGTACGACTCGTGGCTCCAACTGCTCGGAGATCGCCATATGCCACTGAGAAGCATCTCCCTCATGTGGCTAAATTCCTTTGGCAACTTGTCGTACAGGGTATCGAATAGCTCTTCGTGAGAAAGGATTTCCTTCTTCCATAAGGCGCTATCGATCGCCATGACCTCATTGAATTGCTCTCGGGAGAAGTTGATTCCGTCCCAATTGAGAGAGCTGTAGCGAGGCATCCAACCCAACGGGCTTTCGGAGGCATGGGCTCGGCCCCGGCTTCGATCCACGATCCATTGCAAGACTCGCATGTTGTCTCCAAATCCTGGCCATGCGAAGTTCCCTTCGGCATCGCGTCGGAACCAGTTCACGCAGAAGATTCTTGGCGGATCGGGCAGCTTTCGCCCCATTTCGAGCCAGTGGTTGAAATAGTCGGCCATGTGATAGCCGCAGAATGGCAACATCGCGAATGGATCGCGCCGCACGACGCCCACGGCACCCGTGGCGGCTGCCGTCGTTTCAGAGCCGATGGTTGCCGCAAGATAGACGCCAAACGCCCAGTTGAACGCTTGGTACACAAGCGGAACCGTGGTTTGTCGTCTTCCACCAAAGATGAATGCGCTGATGGGGACACCGGCGGGATCTTCCCAGGCGGGGTCGATGCTCGGGCATTGGGCTGCCGGAGCGGTGAATCGGCTGTTGGGGTGCGAGGACAGACGACCGCAGTCTGGAGTCCAATCTTGCCCCTGCCAATCGATCAGGTGGCTTGGGGCCTCCTTGGTCATTCCCTCCCACCATACATCGCCGTCGTCTGTGAGAGCGACGTTGGTAAAGATGGAGTTTGCGCGGCACGAAGCGAGAGCGTTCGGATTCGTCGATTCGCTCGTTCCAGGGGCGACGCCGAAGAATCCGGCTTCAGGATTGATGGCGTAGAGGCGCCCATCTTTGCCGGGTTTGATCCAGGCGATATCATCGCCGACCGTCGTCACCTTCCAACCCTCGTACACGGCGGGCGGAATGATCATCGCAAAGTTCGTTTTTCCGCATGCGCTTGGGAAGGCAGCGGCCACGTAAGTCTTCTCGCCCGCAGGATTCTCTACTCCGAGAATGAGCATGTGCTCAGCGAGCCAGCCTTCGTCTCGTGCCATGGCACTGGCGATGCGGAGGGCAAAGCACTTCTTACCCAGCAGAGCGTTTCCGCCATAGCCGCTTCCAAACGACCAGATGAGTTTTTCTTCTGGGAAGTGCGTGATGTACTTTTCGTCGTTGCACGGCCAGGCCATGTCTTCTTGGCCGGGGGCAAGGGGTGCTCCCACCGAGTGGAGACATCGAACAAACTTCCCTTTCGGCCCGAGCACGTCCAGAACGGCCCTTCCCATGCGGGTCATGATCTTCATGTTGACCACGACATAGGGAGAGTCGGTGAGCTCGATGCCGATATGAGCGATGCTTGAACCCAAAGGACCCATGCTGAAGGGGACCACATACATTTTGCGGCCTCGCATACACCCTGAATAAAGGGTGAGCATCTTCTTCTTCATCTCAATGGGGTCAAACCAATTGTTTGTGGGGCCAGCATCCTTTGCGCTCGCCGAGCAAATAAATGTTCGGTCTTCGACTCGCGCCACGTCTTTCGGGTCGCTTCGGCAGAGGAACGAGTTCGGGCGCTTTTCCGGATTCAATCGGATGAAAGTGCCAGCGTCGACCATTTCTTGACAGAGTCGGTCGTACTCTTCTTGGCTGCCATCGCAGAACTCGATTGAATCGGGGAGGCAGTGGTCCGCGACGGATAGAATCCAGTCGACGAGCTTGCGGTTGGTGACGTAAGACGGAATTTGGGCAGCGTAGTTGCTAGCCGGCGCATCGGTTGTTGCCATTGGTACTTTGGGTCCTCCTCATCATTGAGTGGCTACCCTTCATTGTACCAGCACTGAACCTACCGACCCGTCTCGTATGCACGGAGCGGAACCGCCCACGGTGGCAAGATTTCTTGATTGGTATCCCGCCGAATTTTCATCATTTCCGGGGTGAGCTTGATCCTCGTTCCATTCACCGTCACGGCAAATGTTGATTTTGGGTGCCGGGTCTTTACGTCGTCCCATTTCCCCGTTTTTACCGCCGTGGCGGATCCTTTAAACGCAAGGCGAGTGACGAACGACGCGGCGTCGATAATCCTTCGACTCCGATCGTTTCCGGTGTCGTATCCAATAAGCCACCCATCGGTAGGCTTGAGCGGCATGGGGTCGTAGGTGTCCATCGCGCCGCCTTCCGTTGTTTCGGCGAATAGGACCGTATCGTCATTGTCAAAATCATCGAGGCGACGGAACTCGGCGGCAACGTAGAACCCAAAGGTCGAAGGCACGGGCCCTCCAAAACCAACGGTGGTGTATTCTTCTTTGGCGGCCGCTTGGCTCACGAGCAGGGTTCGAGCAGGAATTCCTCCCTTCACTAAGCTCAGCCAGGTGTAGGGGTAGCCCCTTTCCAGTTCGGGCCCATCTGCGCCTCGGTAATAGGCGGGCGGAAACTTGTCGTCGTTCGCGGTTGCGTAGAGAGAGATCGCTTGAAACACCCGGAGCATAGAGTTCTTCGTGGTGGTCTCCCACGAATCGTCTCGCAACTTCTTGTAGAGCGGGGTGAGCATGAGCGCCAGGGCAGGCACAACGATGAAAAAGATCCTCACATCTTTCTTACTGATGTACCGGCTTGAAAAGGCCTGCTGTCCCTCGTCGCGATCTTCTTCGGTGTGTGCCATTCGATAAGAATCTTAGTTCCGCAACGCGGTTGTGTTTGTTTCTCGAAAGTTGTGGAATCGCAAAACTTCCTCCACCTTCCGGCGATCGACGGCGAGGTCATACTTGTTGCCGCCCTCTAAATCGACGACTGGAATCTGGCCCATTTTTACGTTGTCGTTCCCAATCTCCTGGGCGAAGAGCGCCAGAGCGGCGACTTCCTCGGCAGACAAAACTCCGCCAAGGACGTCGCGGGCCTTTTCCGTCACCATGGGCAGCTTTCCTGGCATGCTCATGACCTTTTGCTTGAAGGCGAGCATGAGATCTTTTTGCCGGCTTTGCCTCTCAAAGTCAGAATCGCCCTTCCGATAGCGTACGAAGCACATCGCGTCGTAACCATTGAGAGTTTGTCGACCCGCCTTGATGTCGATGAACAGATCGCCCGCTTTATCGGTGTACTTGAGGTTCTTGGGGACGAAAATTTCAACGCCTCCCACCAGGTTCACCATATCTTGAAATGCGCCGTAATTTAAGTCCACCACGCGGTCAATATCCACGCTCAGGAGGTACTCCACGGCGCGCTTGCTCAGTTCTCTTCCCTCCGCGGAATCCTTACCGAGGGAGTGGTACGCGTTGATTCGGTGGCGTCGGAAACCGGGCAACTCAACAACGATATCCCGAGGAATCGACAAAGCCGTGATTTTCTTGTTCGTGAAATCCATCCGCGCAAGAAGCATCATGTCGCTCCGAGCGGCCTTGTCTAGAATCTGCTTCCCGCCGTAGTAACGGTCTTCATCGCAACCCAGAATGAGAATCGTGATGGCTCCGGACTGGTCAAAAATCTGTTGCGGCTTGACCCCTCGGACGCGTTGGTCAAAAAGAGCGCTCAGAGTCGGGGACTGCCGTACAGCATAAAACATCACCGCGCTCAAAACCACGAAGATGCACAAAACCCCATATGTAATGCCGCCAAGGACACGTAACCATCTGGGCTTTGTCTTCTTTTTCCTCATGGGGGCTTACTATGCTACCTCGTCGATGCCGTTGATTCCAAACGCATGCCAGGGGCTCAAGGTTCCGAATTCTGAAAATTCGTGTTTCGTTTGGGCCGAAAGTAGCGTATTCTTGGGTATGCCTGCGCGCCGCGCCTTTACGCTGATCGAATTATTGGTAGTTATTGCCATCATTGCGATCTTGGCGGCTCTCATTTTTCCGGTCTTCACGAAAGCCAAAGCCTCTGCCCGCCAGACGCAGTGTCTGAGCAACCTCAAGCAGATTGGGGTCGGCATGGCTCTCTACATGGAGAGCTACGACGACTATTATCCAAACGCGGTGGACGCGAGCGACAAGTACGCTCCCAATATCTGGGATAGTAACCCCGAATTCAAAGCGCGGATCAATGACATGCCGCTCATGATCGACGCGCTGCAGCCTTATGTCAAAAGTCTTGCCGTTTTTGGGTGCCCCGCTGATACCGGAATGAGAGTGCTGGATTTTGTTCCAGACCAGGAGTTTCGCGTCACTCCGGCTCTCTTCAAAGTCCCGCAGTATCGCTCAAGCTATCTGTACCGGACGGAGATCACGTTCACGCAGATGACGGGCACGAGCATCGAAACGCCGGCAGATATCAACATGATGTTTGACGGGGCGGGGCACTGGCACACGAATCTGAAGCCGATTGAACTAGGAATGAGCATCGGCGAGTATGTCCGGCTGATCCGGGACTATCGCTACAACATCCTTTTCGCCGATCTCCACGCCAAAAACGTCACGCGGTCGGCCGCTCAAGTGGCCTGGGATACTCCGCTGATTGGCGGATCTTCGAATTGATTTTAAGGCCGCAAGGGGTTCTCCTCCCACACGGGGTGGAGAGTGGACTCGAAGTTGAGATTTCGGAGAAGGGCGAGGTACTCGCCTTCAGGGGAACGACTAAGCCCGCAGACTGCGGCCTGCTATTGCCCGCGTTCGTCAATGCTCACTCGCACCTTGAATATGCCTCGCTGGAGGGCAAGATTCCTGAACGCGAATATTGGCCCTGGATTACGCACCTTGTGCGAATCAAGATAGGTCAAACCGAACGGGAGGTTGTCGAAAGTTGTGAGATCGGGGCTCGAGGCAACTATGCGTCTGGTGTCGGCCTTGTCGCCGAACATAGTGACCGTCCCGGCTCTGAAGTTGCGCTGAGGAGCGGCCGACCGGGCGGACTTCTCTACCACGAGGTTGTGGCATTTCCAAATGGGCAAGCACATGAAGAGGTTTGGATTCACGCTGTAGAAAGTCAACGCTCAAAACAAGATGTCCTTGGAGAGCCCGTTCACTGGGCGCTCCACGCCCCTCATACGGTGCGGAGCGAAATCCTGGATCACGTCGGGAAGACCACCCAAGACAGGGTAAGCATCCATGTCGGGGAATCGGCCCTGGAGACTCTCTTCTGGCAAGTCCAGAAGGGCGATCTCGCCGACTTTTATCGCTCCTGCGGATTCACGTTCCCAGCCCGGGCCGAAAGCGCGTTTGAAGTCGTCTTGCGTTCAGGATTGATGCGACCTGGAACCCAGCTTGTTCATTGTTGTGAGGCGACAGAGACCGATTTGGACAGGGTGGCCGAATCTGGGGCCTCAATCGCACTCTGCCCCCGATCCAATCGCACCCTTGGGTGTAAAACTGCACCCGTCGCAGGCATGATGGACCGGGGAATCCCTCTCGGGATCGGTCTCGATTCCGCGGCAAGCTCTGGCCCGATTTCGATGCTTCTGGAGATGGCGGAGGCAAAGCGTCAGTACGGCTTGGGGGCCACCGATCTGTTCCTGATGGCCACCCACCGCGGCGCATCAAGCCTTGGCGTGGACGGATGGTTCATTCAGAAGGAGAGTACAGTTCCGTTGATTCTGATCGAGGGGCCCCACGGGGCCGACTTGGAAGCCATTTTAGACGAGCCGTCTGCTAACATCATTCAGTGGCTCGCGACGAACTGATTCTCAATATGATTGAGGTGATTGACCGAATCCCGAAGGGCAAAGTCTCTTCGTACAGCGGGGTGGGTCGAGCCATGACCCCTCCCACGGGAGGCCGGCAAGTGGGCCGGCTCTTGTTCACTCTCGGCGATCCGCACGTCTGCGCTTGGTGGAGAGTTGTTGCCGCTGACGGGACCCTCTCGATTGCCAAGCTCAATCCTATGGCCGCCCAAGAGCAGCGCCAGCGACTGGAGGCAGAGGGCATCGCCTTTCGTGGCGAGAAAGTCGGGCGCGAATTCTTCATCGAGCCGGTTGAGATCGACTAGGTTAGGTCAAAATACGGGCAATGGGCAATTCGTTTGGGCACCTTTTCCGCATCACAACTTGGGGAGAATCTCACGGCGGAGGAGTAGGAGTCGTGATAGACGGTTGTCCTGGCCGCATCCCCATCTCGCTCGAAGAGATTCAGTTCGAGCTCGACCGTCGGCGCCCTGGTCAAAGCAAGCTGGTCACCCAGCGGAAGGAATCTGATACCGCGAGGATTCTGAGCGGGGTGAAGGATGGTCTCTCTCTCGGGACGCCTATCAGCATCATGGTCGAGAATTCCGATGCGAGGTCGCACGACTACGACGAGATGCACCAAAAGTATCGTCCCAGCCACGCCGATTTTACGTACCAACAGAAGTTCGGGATACGAGATGCAAACGGGGGCGGTCGGTCGAGCGCCCGCGAGACCATTGGGCGCGTTGCGGCGGGAGCCATCGCGAAGCGCATCCTCCGCGACGCCTTCGGTGTCGAAATCTTAGCCTGGGTGGAGCGCATTCAAGACATCGCGATTCCTGCCGTCGAGAATCCTCCCTTTACACTAGATCAAGTTGAATCGAATCCTGTCCGCTGCCCCGTCCCTGACGTGGCGGAGAAAATGATTGAGAGAATTGAGTCCGTTCGCAAGGCCGGAAACAGCATTGGTGGCTCGATCCAATGTGTCGCCCGTGGAGTCCCTGCTGGCTGGGGCGAACCCGTTTTTGATCGACTCGAAGCCGACCTTGGTAAAGGCATTCTCAGCCTCCCCGCCTGCAAGGCCGTGGAGTTCGGATCTGGTTTTGCCGGCACCTATATGACCGGCCTCGAGCATAACGATGCCTTTGTGGCGGACGAAAACAAGCGGGTCTCTACGCCGACAAACCGGTCTGGCGGAATCCAGGGTGGCATCAGCAACGGGATGGATATTCTGATCCGCGCGGCCTTTAAACCCACTGCGACGGTGCTTCACGAGCAGGCCACCGTGACTGTGGACCACGACAACACAACTTTGAAGGGCCGAGGAAGGCACGATGCCTGCGTCTTGCCCCGGGCTGTGCCCATCGTCGAGGCCATGGTTGCCCTTGTTTTGGTGGACCATGCGATGCGTCAACTTTCCCAATTGTTAAAGACTTCTTAACATTCCGTGAATACAATGGAACCAGTTCTACAGGAAACCCCCATGGCCGCTGTACTCCTCGACCCTCCGCATACGGACACGAAGATTAAGATCCAGTCCGACAATGTCTGCTTCAAGTACGGGTCCTTCCAAGCGCTGCACAACATCAACATGCAAGTGCCGGAGCGGCGAATCACGGCTCTCATCGGACCTTCTGGTTGCGGAAAATCCACTTTCCTACGTTGTCTCAATCGAATGAACGATTTGATTGAGGGGACTTCCATCACCGGGACCGTCAGCGTCGATGGTGAGGATATTTACTCGAAGGCAGTCGATCCTGTGGCCTTGCGAAAGAAGATCGGAATGGTTTTCCAAAAACCGAATCCGTTCCCGATGTCTATTTTTGATAACATCGCTTATGGTCCTCGCATCCATGGCGTGAGAAACCGCGCCAAACTCGAGGAAGTGGTGGAGCGCTGCCTGATGCAGGCGTACCTTTGGAGCGAAGTGAAGGACAAGCTGAACGAAAGCGCGTTCATGCTCTCTGGTGGTCAGCAGCAACGGCTTTGCATCGCGCGAACGATGGCCGTCGATCCTGAAATCATCCTCATGGACGAGCCTTGTTCGGCTCTCGATCCCATCGCAACGCGCCGGATCGAAGACTTGATGCTTGAACTGAGAAACAATTACACGATTGTTATCGTTACCCACAACCTTCAACAAGCCCAACGCGCCAGCGATCATACGGGCTTCTTCATGCTGGGACGTCTGGTGGAGTTTGACACCACGGCAAAACTCTTCCAAGACCCAGAACAGCAAGAAACAAACGATTACATTACAGGTCGATTCGGTTAAACTGCAACCAGTACCGGTACACTTGATCGTTCTCCATGGTCGATCACTCCTTGCTTCTTCAAGCTGTACACAAAGCCGCCCGAAAGCTCTCGAGTAGCGGTAATCAAGACGATGTCTTGCGTGAGGTTCTCCACATCTGCGTGGAGGCGGCGAGTGCCTCGGGGGGAACCATCTATCTTCATGACCCCGAGCGGAAAAAGCTCCAGTTCCGATACGTTTTGCCTGAAGAGGTCGCCCAAACTCTAGAACTCAAGGACATTCCTGAAAACTTTGGTGTGGCGGGTCAAGTTTTCACCTCGCGACGCTCCGTCATCAGCACCTTCGAGCCCGAGGACGAGGAACGAAGAGCCGTCACGAACGCAGTGGGCGTGGCCCAAGCAGTTCGAAGCATGATTACCGTGCCGCTCATGATGGACGATGAACCGCCTATCGGCGTGGTCCAGCTTGTGAACAAGAGCGAAGGCGGGACCTTCAACGGGAACGACGCAATGGTTCTCGATACCGTCTCCGCGATCTGTACTATGGCCTATCTCAACTGGCAGCTTGTCTCCGAGCAGTCGCGGTCGAGCACGCTTTTGGGTATGGGGAAGGTCGGCCACGACATCAAGAATTTGGCCTTTGCTCTCGAGGCGAACCTCTCGTTCTCAGATGAAGTCATTAAGGGCCTGCGAGCCGAGATCGGCGAGAACCCGGCGATTGACGACATCTCGATGATGATCGAAGACTTTAGCCTTTCGATCGACCGCATCAAGCGCTATTCGATTTTGATGAGCGATCTTTCGGCGGGGAAAGCTCTAAACCCCTCCCTCCGCACCGCTCCCTTGGCGAGCACCATTCAGCTCAGCGCCGCGTTTCTCGAATCGGAAGCTCGTGCGCGCTGCGTTCGACTCGAATACGCCATCCAGAACGATGCTCCCGCCTTTTTGCACGACGAGATGTACATGTTCCGCATCGTGCAAAACCTGGTTTCGAACGCGGTGAAGGCAGTAGCGGAGACGGTGACCGAGACCGATCCGGATTCTGACCAAGCAACCTGGAAACCGGTGATTGTCTCCTACAAGTTTGAAAATAACGAGCACATTTTGGAAGTGATCGACTCCGGACCCGGGATGGATCGCGAAACAGCAAACCGGATTTTGAAGGGCAACGCCCGAAGCGTGTGGGGCAAGAGTAGCGGATCAGGTTGGGGGACAAAGATTATCCTCGAGCTAGCCGCAACGCATGATGGCGTGGTTGAGATCGACTCTGAAGTCGGGAAAGGCACCACGTTCCGAGTTCGCTTCCCTCACCGCGTGTAGTTTCTGAATCAAGCTATGTGGGTCCTTCTTTTCGCCCTGATGTTGGTGACAGCGTGGGCAAACATGGTGGAAATGGCGACATTTTCTGCCCGCCCCGAGCGGATGCACCAGGCGATTGAAGAGGGGGATTCCAGAGCGAAGTTTGTATTGCGATATCAACGACTTCCCCTCCCCTTCCTCTCCTCGATTCAGGTTTTCACCACAGCGGCGAGTTTTGTTATCGGTTTCGTGCTTGGCGAGGAGTTCATCACTCCGCTCCAGAATTGGATGCAAAAAGTGGCGGTGCTCAAGTCCGTTTCGCCCTGGTTGGCTCCTTTGAGCGTTCTCCTTTGTTCTACTGTGATCAGTTTGACGATTACGAACGTGATTCCAAAGGAAATCGGGTTTAAGTGGGCCGATTCGATCGCAATTCGGTGGGCGGGGGTCATGAACGTCCTCATTCGCATCGCGGCCCCGCTCGCTTGGGTCATCCGGAAGATAAGTTCTTGGCTGGAAAAGCTCCTAGTGAAGAGCCCGGACGCGAGGACTCGAGTGACCGAGGCCGATATCCATACGCTTTTGAATGAGGGCGAGGCGAGGGGGTCTCTGGATCGCCATGAGGCCGCCATCGTGAGAAGAGCGCTCGATTTGAGCGACCGGCCCTTGGCCGAACTCGCCGTCGCCCGAAACGACATTGTTTGGGTGGATTTGGCGATGTCGCCCGCCTCGATTCGGGCGCTGCTGAAATCGACCCCGCATAGCTATGTTTTGGCGTGTGAGGGCAAGCTGGACTGTGTCCGTGGGATTCTCCGAAGTCGAGATTGGTTAGTGGCCGAGGACCAGTCACGCGACGCGTGCATGCGTTTGCTTCTGCCTGCTCCAAAGGTACGCGAGAACACAAAGGTTCTCGATATTATTGCCGCCTTCGGCTCGTCCAACGTGCGGGCCGTGGTGATAGCCGATGCCGAGGACCGGGTTCAAGGACTGGTCCTCATGCCGATCATATTGAAGCACCTCGCAAACGTGTCGAGTCGCTAGCTCTTCCCTACAACCGAGATTCCCGGGAGCATAGGGAGTTCTTCTTGTTGAGGGACCGGGAGGAATTTAACGCTTTGGAGCTTCCAGCCGGTGTCCAGCCGTTTCCACTCATGGCGCTGAGGCTCTTCGATGACGACTTTACTTGCGCCTATCGAGCGGGTGACGAGCATCATGACATCCACGCCCGCGAGGTCTCCGGTCACTTTCCAGTTTCGGAGTTGGAATTTCACGTCTACCCGGCCGTCTCCGGCGACGATATGCCGAGCAAAGGTCACAAAGTCGTCTTTTGTCCCGGGGGCTCCGTCTTCGGACATCACCGCGACTTCCGGGGCCAGAAATGCCTTGAAACCGTCGATCTTCCTCGTGCTCAACGACTTGGCCATATTGATGTAGGCCGATTGCAACGGTGTCATTCCCTGCTGGGCAAACACGGTTGCGGCGAGGGATCCAAGAACGATTCCTGTAATGGCTCGATTCACATCATTCAGGACGTGATGGAGCCAAAAAAGGTCTCGGGATCTTGGAGGGCATCGACCCGCACGATCATCACCGTGGTGTTGTCCGATCCTCCGCGGGTGATGGCCAGGTTGACCAGCTTCCAGACCGCTTCGCTCGGCGAGTAATCGCGCATGTGCTGGTAGATCTCGTCATCTTCGACGTGGTTCATCACGCCATCGGAACAAAGGAGATATCTGTCGCCCGCGAGGACGTCGGCTTCGAACACATCGACTTCGACCGACGCGGCGGTGCCGATGGCCCGTGTGATCACATTTTTGTAGGGGTGGTTGACGGCTTCAGCTTCTGTGATGAGGCCGGCTTTCACCGACTCGTTCACCCACGTATGGTCCGAGGTGATGCATTCAGCCTCTTCGCCTCGCAGGCGATAGACGCGCGAGTCGCCCACATGGGCCACAACCATCGTGTCTTGGATGAGGAGGAGGCTGCTGAGGGTGGTCCCCATTCCCTCGCGGCCGGGGATGGCTCGGCTGACATCATGGACAAACCGGTTGGCGGCGAGGACGGCATCGCGGGCAGCGACCCGGGCCTCTGTCGCCGGGTGGTTGAGGTACACGTCGATAAAGGTCTTGGTGGCGAGCTCGCTGGCGATTTGACCCGCCTCGTGGCCGCCCATGCCATCGCACACGACGAAAACGAGCCCCCGTGAGCCTAGCTGACTGGGAGATTCGGGAAGAAAGAATTCGTACTTGTCCTCGTTGTTCTCGCGCACCCTGCCGAGATCGGTTTTGGCCGCAACCGTCACTTTGGGAATCCATTTGAGCTCCACTTCTGGAATCAAGGCGGTTGTTTCGTATTCGGCGGTGATCTCGTCCATTGGTTACGTTCAAGACGGTTTGAACCCGCCGAAGAATTCAGACGGTTTGGATAGATTTGGTGAGGAGGGGGTGCAGGCGCCTCGGGGATCTGAGGAGGTGACCATTCATTCGCGCGGATAACGCTTCTTAGAGACGGCGATGGCTCGCTTGACCACAGACTTCGACCTAGAAAGCATCTGTCCAGAACTCTTCTCGTAACCCTTGATAGCGGACATGAGTGGATCTAGTTCCTCGACAAGAAAACAGTCTCCCATGGTTAACAGAAAGGGGTCCGTCTGTGTTTTGGAGTAGTGTTCCTTCGCTACCCGAGTGCCATCCTCTGATTCTTTGACTCCGAGTATCGCGAGGGACTCCTCCAATGCCTTAGGATGCCGTGTGTATGAACGCAACAGAGCCTGCCACGTAGCGTCGCCTGTGGCGCCATCATTTGGCAAGTATTCGGCCCAGGATAGTTTGTCCCCCGTGTCACAAATTCCGGCCAGAAAGGTGACGGCAGTGCCATAGGGCCCGATACCATCCTTCATGAACGGACCACCGTCTCGCCCGACCTCCTCCACGGCTGCCTTCCCTTCCTTGATCAGTTGAGGATCGGAAGAGTAGGCAACGACGAGTATTCCAGCGTTCAGACGCAAGAGATCTGCTCTGGACGGATCTCGCACGACCTTGAGGGCGCTCTTGACGACCGCTTCCTTGTCCGCGGTGGACAAAGTCTCTGGCCAATCATCTTTCGGTGGTGTTGGGCCTTCCGTGAATTCGTAGTCTATCGCGTCCATTTTGCCATTGATGACTGCTTGAAGCATCTTTTGGCCCTTGGTGAGAACCACGCGCTCGGCTTCTTGGCGCTCGCCAACGGGTCGCCCAGAACACCCTGTACACCAAAGAAGGAGAGCGGCGCAGCCAAGGCTGATTATCTCTTTTCGTATCATAAGTGTTCCCAATCTCCCCCAGTTGTCTCTTTGCATTCTATCCTTATGTTCCTCAGGTAGTTTTTGCATAAACGTCTATCCTTTTGACTCCTCGAACTCAGGACGCCTCGATGGTTCTGGTTCGATGTGCTGGAGAGTTTTGTCTTGTTTGTAAAATACAAGACAGAATACGGTCAGTACCCAACTAGCGGGAATGAGAGCGAGCGCGATAAGTACGGAAATCTCTTCGGAAAAGAGTGTTCCGATCAGACAGATGCCGAGCAAAGTGTACGAGGATAAGAGGATGCTCAGCCGTTTGGGATACCCCCGAAAGCCGCGCCGAACGCCCTCTACCAGCAAGAACAAAACGGGTGCGTAGAGGAAGAATTGCAAAATGCCGGTCAAGATCAGGCCGACCTTGTTGCCTGCCAAAGAATCAACTTGGACGAGGTGGGGCGAGAAGCTAATAATGGGCGGGTTGATGTTCACGGAGTCTTAAGGCACCCATGTAATAGGGTCGCTTTCGTTAGTTGTTTCGCAAAATGTCCTAAACGTTTGCATTGAAATGGCTGAGAAGGTATTTGATAGACGCTGTGATCTTCTCTCTTGGTTCCTGACGCATGGGACTTTGCTCTCATGGCGAGGCCGGGTTTCTCCCTGAAGGAACCGTGTCAAGAAGATAAGGGCTTGCCAATCTTCTCTGAGGCGGGGCTTACGTAGAGAAGCCAAAACAGCAAGTTAGTCAACAAAGGGAATTGAAGTGTATATGCATTCTTCCCTGAAATTCTGCGGAAACTCTCCATCCTCAACGCGCTTTGACGCAAAACGACCATTGTCAATCATGAGTTCGGCACGATAGGATGAACCAGCATCAGCCCCTGAAAATGTAATCTTCGCGGAGGGTCCTTTCTTGGTTACCTTCACAGTCTCCCAATTGACGTTATACAAGTTTGCAAAGATACTTGCATCGATGTAGAGTTTTGCCCAAACTCCATCTGCTTCTCGATAACGTCCAGAAACGTCTACAACATACTCATCTGAGCTTCCCTCTGGTGTTTGCGCCATTCCCCATCCTGTGGGAGAAGACTCCGACATGGTCCTTCGAGAGAGGTTAAACTTAAGAATAACGTTTTCTCCACGAATCTCCCTTACAGAAGTTTTCTGTACGTGGCTACTCTTATTGCTCTTCTTGGGTACCCCTACTGACGAATAATCGGCGCCTGGATCAACTTTCTTCGGAAGTAGATACCCTCCCACAAAAGATATGATGCTGGCTCCAAGAACCAAGAGAGCGATTGAGCTAGTGGACTTCATTTTGAATACGCTTTTGCAAGAATCAGATAGGGCGCTGGGTTCATAGTTTTACCCCCGCGCGAGAGGAGGCAATGAACCTCCGGCCTCTCCGGCTTGGCCCGCCCACCCCGACCCGACTTCGTCGGGACTCCCGCCATCGAGGCCGGATCGGTTTTTTGAGGGAGGGGACATTTAGAGCGGTTGTGTTTTAGGCTTGTCGTGCCGCAGCCCCGGACCGGGACGTCCCGGGAGCACCGGGACGGGCGGGGGTTAGACCCAAACAGTCGAGGCCGAAGGCCGAGTCCTAGAAAACCGGGGGTGGGGGCAAGGCGCGGTGGGGATATGAAGAAGTTTTCGGCGACTCATGTGCGTGAGGACGTCCTATGAGCCAAAGTGCAACGTGGGCTATGAAAGTATTTCCGGCCTCGCCGGCTTTGCCCGCCCACCCCGTCCCGACTTCGTCGGGACTCCCGCCAGCGAGGCCGGATTGGATTTGCCTAGGGACCTGATTAGGTGGGAGTAAGAAATTGGGGCCTTGCCACTCGCTAGGTAAACCTTGCTGATTCGGGCTGATTAGGGCATGAACACGGAACGGAACCTGGCTAATTTTCAGCTTCAATCGCAACAACCTTTCTCTGATACTCTGAGTTTAGCTCACCTGATACAAGATCAACATTGAACTCATAATCCACATCCTCACTGGGTTGGTTCCAGGAATTTCCCATGAATGTTATGTTGACAACATCTCCGTTGACAAAGGCCCTAACAGTTTGATCTCGAAGCGTTCCCTCTCGGTACCATCCCTTCTGTTTCATCCTTTTGTCTGCCAGGGCAAGCGCCCGCTCTATCTTCCTCGTCATTACTCTCGTCTCAGAATCAAAAGCTCCGAGATCTCGTAGTACCATGAAGAATACGAGTGTAGAAATCGCTATCCAAATTACTTGCTTGTTTGTTTGGCTCATAAAAGGATTCTCCAAGGGGAGTTATAGTCGCTGGATTGATCGGCCCTTGTCGCCGTTGTCGGACGACCAAAGCGTCTGCATTTGATCTCGGATCGATTCGTTGCGTCGTCTTCTTTCATTGATTGCAGTTTGAGAGATGGGTCGAATCATCGTTGCCACGCCGGTGATCTACTCATCTACTTGGATTGGTGTGTCGGAATAAATGGTGCGCTCGGCGATGCTCTCTGGGAACTCTCCTGAGTGCACACGCCGCTCGGTCACAATTCCCTTCCTGAAAGACAGCTCGCAGTCATAGCCAGCTCCTGCATCGGCCCCAGAGAATCTGAGTCTTAGTTCGCCGGGCTTGTTCTCTTCAAGACGAACCGATTCAAATCTGATGTTCGCGAGGTCGGCGTACAAGCCAGGACTCTCATAAAAGCCGCTGGACTCCTTTTCTGGCATGTACTGAACCCACAAACGATCCACAAGGACATTTTGATCCTCAGGGTTGTCCCAAACTCCCCACATAGGCGGGAGATTCTCCGTCATTTCGCTCCGTCCTAGTTCGAACCTTACGACATAACTCTTAGACTTAAAAGTCTTCAATTCTCTCTTGGGTGGTGATGTCTTCTCTACTTTGAGACCTGCCCGTTCCTGGTCAGGTGTTTTGGTCATTCCCGGGGCACTCGATGCGGTCCCATTCTTTGCGAGATAGAACCCCATCGCAAATGACAAGACGATGCTCACGAATAGGAGTACCCACCATTTACTATTCTTCAACTTACTCTCCTCTGGCCTAGAACCTAGTATGGCGCCGGATTCATTGTTTTACCCCCGTGCGCGAGGAGGAAATGGATTTCCGGCCTCGCCGGCCTTGCCCACCCACCCCGTCCCGACTTCGTCGGGACTCCCGCCAGCGAGGCCGGTTCGGGTTTCTGAGGAGGTGACACTTGCTATCGCGGCAAAACAAACTTCGTCGCGCCGCAGCCCCGGACCGGGACGTCCCGGTGGCGCCGGGACGGGCGGGGGTTAGACCAAAACAGTCGAGGCCGAGGGCCGTGTCGTAGAAAACCGGGGGTGGGGGCAAGGCGCGGCCCGAATACAGCTTGGTTCCGCGCCAACCGGCTTAACGAGAGTTCAAACCCGCAACTAAGAAAGCGGAGATCGCTTGCTCACGATGGGAAGACGAATGTACTCCAATCGATTGGGCGAAAAATGGTCATTTTCGAGCGGCATTTGAAGGAGTTCACCCAAGAAACTAGGGTTCTAAATAGTATTCTCCATCCTTGGTTACGTCAAGACTCGGTGCAGGGACTGGTTGCCACGTTCGTGTCGAGACTGCAATGTCTTTAAACCGACCCCTCCCATCGCCCGTCCAAGTGCGATAGTGCATCCTGTTTCCGATCAGCCTCGAATAGCCACCCTCGAACACCCGCGTCAGCACTGTCTTTTGTCCACTGACTCGGGTTGCCCATATTTTTGATGAGTAAGGCCTCTTTAGATAAGAGTATCCCTCCGTAATCAGGTGACCAGTACCCGTCCAGCCCTTCGGGGCTCCAAGCACGCTTTTAAGCTCTCGTCCGGTTTCGACGCAAATGATCCGCGTCATCCACTGGGGTTCCTGACTGCTACCCTCGTCAAACAGAGCCTTGGAGTAGTTGCCAACTGCCAAGAACTTACCTCCTGGTGAAATAGCAATCCCAAGCTCCTCTGCCTCATCCATCTCGTTTTGGTGTAGAAGGTGGCTTGCATCAATCAACATCTCCGTCTTGCCGCTTAGCAAGCTCGTACGTCGGAGCTTTCTATCGGTGGCGAAAGTGAAAACATAGTTGTTGCCAACGAGTACCTGGCGAATCTCTATCGCTTTTGGGAGCGATATCTGAAATGCCTTCTCACTTCCAGTTGAATACAAGAGCGAAACAACGCCGGGGTTTGAAACGGATACGATCGGTACTACGCCGGGCCGCACGGATTGTCCGATCCAGGCACTTTGGAAAGCTGTGACTGGTTTCTCATTTTTGTAGGCTATCACACCACCTTTCACGCTCTTTAATCTGTAAATGGCACTTTCTTCAACGGTGGGCGCGGGGGCAGCGCAAAGAATCAGAGCCAGTGATATGGAGATCGAGCTAGTGTTCATAAATGACCATCCTCCAGTTGTTGCTAACCAACCTTGCCTCGCAGCCGAGGACGAAATGACGGGAAAGTCTAAGTACGTTTTGGCTCACTGATCGCCGTGCTTTTGCTCATACTCTATCAGTTCTTGGATAAAGGCTCTAGCTCGGGACAGCTTGTTGCCTTTGCTCCGAGCGGAGTTCACACTCACTAGTATCTTCTTTGCGAAATCCAAATCAATCACGCGATCCAAATAGTGCAAATTGGAACGCTGATCTACTGGAGTCTTCGATCGTAGCTTCTCAAAGTCTGATAGAGACTCTATTTTCAAGTACCGGAGGGCCGCTTCTAGAAGCTCAGGGTGATCGACAAACACCTCATTGTTGATGATGCTAAAGATCTCAGCGAATGCGCCATCTAGCGGCGACTCGCACGCCCAAACCAATACGTCGAGCGACGGGTTGTTCCGCAAGACGTACCCGATGATGTCCCCGCAGTGATCGCGAACTCCCGCAACTGCATAGGGTTGCTCTAAATCTGACAAGAACACAGACCTCAGAATCTTGCCCTCAACTGCGAGGGTTTTCGGGCTGGGGTCAGTAGCGACTGTGAGGATGGCCAAGGATAGTTGTTCTATCGGATCGGAGACCTCCGAGACGTGCTTAGACTCAGCCAGGTTTCTTTGCACCTCGAGTCTGACTTCTTTGTTACGAAGGTCCGGCCAATCGTTAACAAGGTAGAGCGGGGTTACGGTATCTGGGTTGGCCCACATTTGCGAACTTATCTTTGCAAGGTAGGTGGTCTCCTTTGACTGAAGGTCTAACGTCCCGGCCTCGCCCGTTGATGTATCTGACTTCGAGCTAGTGGGATTTTTCGGCTGCGTGCAACTCGTGATAGACAATGAGCAAAGCAGAATGAAGCCCAATAGCAGTGTGTTGGGTCGCTTCAAGATCGACGCCTCCCCCCGCCACCAAATCTTGTCCATGTATCTGGATCATCTTCTATCAGCGTCTTGTTCGAAACAGGGTATTCCATAACAATCTCTTATGCGGTTTGACCAGCTCTGTGCGTCGACATTCATGGGGTGCTCGAAAATGCTAATTGTTTTCACTGACTCCTCCGGCTTTGGGTCGAATGTACTTGAGTAACGCACAAGCATCCATTGGCGGTTCCTTTATGCGACCCAATTCTTATAATGCTCCTCGCCAGCGGCTCCTAAGAACCTGCAATAGAGACCGACAATCGTGTCCCCGCGTAAAAGCAGGCTGCATTGTTCCATGCCGGATACTGATACAAGGTTATCGGGCTTAGCGTCTTTTTGATACGCGAGGAGTTGCGTGACCTCTCCACCGACAAACTCAGAATTCCAATCGTACTTCTCTGAAAGCAGTTCGAGTTCTCGTTCCCGAAATTCTGGGAGTAGGACAAGTTCAGCTTCGGTATACGCGAGGACCGTTTCGCGGATATCCAAGAGCTCGAATTGCAGACGATCCGCAACATACGATTCGATGATGATTGTGGAATCTCTTCCGTAGTCGTTTGCGCTGCGAGCCCATCCCTTCTCCTTGTTTGCCCTCAGGGAGAGATTCTTCAAGGACAAATAGAAGTGTTCGCTTTTCTTATTGAAGAACCAATAGGGCCAAATCTGGATCATTCTCGCTGAAATCGTGGCTAGAGCCACTCGCTACAAAGAACTATAACTGGTTCAGTATGCCCGTCGTTCACGAACGAGGTCCGGAAACAAGAAGATCGGCTCCCTCCGAAGAGGAAGCCGATCCTTTGATCTAACTTTTCGACCCTTAGACGATCTTGCCGACCGCAGCGAGGACGTCGTGTTCGTTCGGGATGCACTCGAGTTCGAGAACTCTCGAATAAGGCATCGGGACGTTGAGTCCGCCGACTCGGCCTACCGGCGCATCGAGATCGTCGAAGCAATCTTCGCCGATTCGGGCAGCGATCTCGCCGCCAAATCCGCCACTCTTCCAGTCTTCATACACCACCACGGCGCGGTGGGTCTTCCGGACCGACTCGTAGATCGTCTCGGTATCGAGCGGGAGCAACGAGCGAACGTCGATGACTTCAGCCTTGATTCCGCGCTCGGCCAGCATGTCAGCGGCCGCTTCGCACACATGGACCATGCGGCTGTAGGCCACCAGGGTGATATCGGTTCCTTCGCGGGCGACTCGCGCCTTGCCAAATGGAATCGTGAAGTTTGGATCATCGGAAACCGGGCCTTTGATCGCATAGAGTCCGGGGTTCTCGGTGAAGATGACCGGATTGTCGTCGTTGATCGAAGCTCGCAGAAGGCCTTGGGCGCACATCGGCGTGGCAGGAGCCACCACCTTGAGGCCAGGACAGTGGGCGTACCACCCTTCCATGCTGTGGCTGTGCTGGGCAGAGAGCTGATTCGCGGCTCCGCCGGGACCTCGCACCACGAGAGGGCACTTTGCCTGACCGCCGGTCATGTAGTGAATCTTGGCAGCGTGGTTGATGATCTGGTCCAGCGCCAAGATCGAGAAGGACATGGTCATCATCTCGACGATGGGTCGCAGGCCCGTCATGGCTGCGCCGATGGCGATGCCCACGATGCCAGGCTCGGAGATAGGGGTATCCAAAACTCGAGACTGCTTGAACTTGTCAAACAGACCTTGAGTGACTCGGAAGGTGCCTTGGTACCGGCCAATATCCTCGCCCATGATGAAGACATCTGGGTTTCGCTCGATTTCGGCGACGATTACTTCGCGAATGGCTTCTCGGTAGGTGATGATTCGCTGTTCAGTGGCTACAGTGCTCATATTAGTGGCCCTTCTCCGGTTCCATGTCGGTGTAAACGTTGTTGTAGACCTCTTCCTTGTCTGGATGCGGGGCGGCGTCGGCGGCTTCGTAGATTTCTTCCACCTTCGCCTCGATTTCAGCCTCGATGGCCTCCATCTTTTCGCGGGTCATTACATTGTGTTGAATAAGATAGGCTTCCAATTGCTTAATTGGATCGCGCTTCATATTCTCGTCTTCTTCTTCCTTGGTTCGGTAGAGCTGACGGTCGTTGTCGGCGGCGCCGTGACCCGAGAATCGATAGTTCATGACTTCGATCAGGTAAGGCTTTTGTTCGGTACGAACATAGTTGACGACTTCCTTTGCCTTTTCATAGGTGTCCAGGAGGTTCATGCCATCGACTCGCTCGTGCTTGATGCCGAACGGATATCCGCGCTTGTGCAGCTCGGTATCGGCGGCGTGGTATTCCAGCCGCGTTCCCATCGCGAACTCGTTGTTCTCGATGATGAAGATGACGGGGAGGTCCCACAGGCCGGCCATGTTGAGCACTTCGAAGAAGACTCCGGCGTTCGAGGCGCCATCGCCGAGGTAGCAGAGGGTGACTCGATCTTCACCGCGATACTTTGCGGCAAAAGCGAGGCCGACGCCGAGTGGTGTGTGACCACCGACGATTCCCCAACCGCCATAGAACCCGCGTTCGATGTCGTAAAGGTGCATCGATCCGCCCTTGCCATGGCTGAGACCGGTCTTGCGACCCATGATCTCCGCCATCATTGCGACAGGATCGGTGCCCAGAAGCAGTGGCTGGGCATGGTCGCGATAAGCAGTGATGATGTAGTCGTACCCTTGCTTGATCGCGTGGAGCCAACCGACGGCGGTGGCTTCCATGCCGATGTACACGTGAAGATAACCTCCCGCCTTGCCCTGGCGGTAAACCTGGTTACACTTGTGTTCGAAATGCCGAATCATCAGCATTTCACGATAAAATTGTTCGAGCTGGGCAGGCGCGTATGGCTGTTCCAAATTGGCTTGTTTGGCCACTGTTCAGAGTCTCCTGTTCCTTTTGAATTTTCGTACACGTAGGCACGCGTTGGATGCTTGAAGACTCGCTGCGCCGTTGAAGCGGAATTTCAGCCAACCTACCTATTGTACCTAGTCATACGACGAATGACCCCTTGGTTTCAGCGCAGTACCTTACAATTTTAGGGATACAATGGGGGAGTGAGAGCTTGGCCAGCAGTAACGGGAATCGGCGTAGGGCTAACCCTATGCATTTTTTCACTGATTCTTATCAATCTTCCGCCGCCTGCCCAGCCGAACTTTGTGCCGAGCGAGCCCCGGCACCCGGTTACGGACAAGATGCTCCAAGATGCGAAGCAGCGCGAGAAGAAGTCTGCTCCCGATTTCGAATTGAAGGACTTAGCTGGGCGACCGTATCGACTCTCTGACTTCCACAAAACTCAACCTGTGGTGCTCATCTCGACCCGGACCGACTGCCCCTGTTCCATGGAGTCGCAAGTGGTTTGGAACCGCTTGCAGAAGCACTACGAAGGCAAAGTGCAGTTTTTTGGTCTCGTGCCCGACTCGCCTAAAGATGTGAAGATCTACCGGGAGGGCATGGAAGTGCCGTACCCCATGTTGCTGGCTTCGAACAAGGACCTGTACACCCAGTACGGCGTGCCAAACTCGGTGTACGTGATCTTAATCAGCCAAGATGGGAAGATCTACAAGATGTGGCCCGGCTACAACCAAGAAATGGTCAAAGAACTCGATTCTCTGCTCTCTGGCCTTTCCGGTGTGAAGCCGTTGCAGGTCGAGCCCGAGATCTTGCCAAAGCGCCTTGCCAGCGGCTGTGATCTCTTCGATGTGAAGTTACCCGCCAAGACCGGATCGTAAGAACTCCGCAAACTTCTTGGTAGTGGTGTCACTGCCAGCAAAGATCTGCACGGGCTTCTCTGTCTTCGGATCGAGGATCACGTAGATCGGCAACGAAATCTCTCCCGTCAAGTCTTTCTGCAACTTAAAGTTGGCGCGGTCAGCTTCGGTCGGCCGGTCAGTGTAGAGCTTGGCGAGCGAGAATTTCTTGAGTTCCGTGTTCACTTCTGAGTCTGGGAAGATGTTTTGCTCCACCCATCGGCAATTCGTACAAGTGACTCCGGTGAAATCGAGAAACACCATTTTGTTCTCCGCTTTGGCCTTCTCTAACGCCTCTTCATAGGTTTTTGCCCAGGTGAGGCCTCCTTCCGATTGGCCCTTTCCTTCTTTACCCGGATACGGGTCCGGCGGCAGAAATGCGCCCAGCGACCCGAGGTTCGCCCCTTGCATTCCGGCGAGGCAGTAAATGGCTCCTGCGAATGAAGCAATTCCGAATACTCGACGTCCCCACCCGATGACTGGCTTTTCGGGGGCATGTCCGAGCAGAATCGTGCCCATAAGATAGAGACCCGCCACAACAAGAATCGTGGCCCAGATGGAGAGGAACACAGGACGGGTGATGAGCCCCCAGGTGTACACGAGGTCCACGTTGGAGATAAATTTGAGCGCGGCCGCGAGTTCGAGGAAGCCCATGAATGCCTTCACCGTGGCAAGCCACGATCCGGACTTCGGGAGCTTTCCAAGCCATTGCGGGAAGAGCGCGAGGATGAAAAAGGGCAAGGCGAATGCCGAGCTAAAGGCGAGCATTCCGAGGATGGGATAAAGGTAGTCCCCTTGAGTCGCCCCGATTAGCACTGTTCCAACAAATGGCACCGTACAGGTGAACGTGGTGAGGCTAAAGGTGACACCCATGAGGATCGGCCCCATGAGACCCCCAGATTTCGAGCCCTTATGAAACTTGTTGACAAATCCACTCGGGAGTTGGAGTTCGAACACCCCGAAGAGGCTCATGGCGAGGACGATGAACAGAGCCGCCAGAAAGATGTTGACAATGGGATTTGTGGCGAGTTGTTGGATACCCGCCGCCCCAAAGGCAATAGTCATGAACACGCCCACGAGCGTGAAGCTCACGATGATGCCGAGGCTGTAGGCAAGGGGGCCCTTCCATTGCAGTTTGCCGCTCTCGTCGACTTTTTTCGTGAAGAACGACACCGTGATAGGGATCATCGGGAAGACGCAAGGGGTGATGAGGGCCAGGAGTCCGGCCGTGAAAGCCAAGCCCACATAGGCCAACAGGCCCTGGGATTTTGCCTTCTGAATATTGGTTTGCGAATCTGAAACAGCCGAGGTGGAATCTTCTTTCTTTTGGGTGGCCGCCTTGGCCATCGTCTCATTCTTCGGCTGATCCGGCACCGACGCATCAGGCTGGGCAAACTTCGGATCGGCCGCACCGGGGGTGGTGACGATCGGCAGAGTGAGTTCGGTGGTGCTGGCTCGAAGGCAGCTTGAGTCGGTGCAGGCTTGATACGTGACGCTGAGCTTGAGGGGCTGTGCCGCGTCCCCAGGGGCTTGGTCGACGCGAACCGGGACAGCAAACTTGATTTCGCCCTTGTGCCAGGTGACGGGCATATTGAAGCCCTTGTCCATCTTTTCGAATGCGGGAGGTTCGATGAGATCCCCGATGGTGACTCCCGGGCCTTCAGCCTTTATGCTCGTCCATACGGGGCCTTCCCCGGTTGCCTTTGTGCCGTAGATATGGTAGCCCTCGCCGGTTACGGCGGTGAGAATCACGCGATTCCATTCGCCCACGGCGGCTTGAGGGCGCTCCCACTGCGCCGACCACTTGATGACCTTATCGCTAAACTGGGCGGGGGCAAGCGCCGCAAAAGTAGCCAGCAGCAAGACGACAAGATATCGGGCAATCTTCATAAGGAAGGGGAACTCTACAAAACTGTTACGCCTGGAGGACGCCAATCATCCTTTACCATTCGGATTTTTTGGCTTTTTTGCCGGGACAAGCGTGTACACACTCTTTTTCGAGTCCCACTTCAGCGTGAATTTTATGATTTCCTGCATGGGTCGCAAACACTTTTCGCCGTCGCAGGCTTGGTAGGCGGTGATCAGTTCGACCGGGACATCGCGGAACTTCGGCCCCTGGGCTTCGATATCAAAAGACCAGCCTGTTTCGGGGTTGTAAACCTCGACGTTTTGCCCGAAAGTCGAGTCGAATTTGATGAGTGGCTCGGGGACTCCCATCGATTTGACCTCGGCTTTGAAGCCTTTGGGAGGGATGAGCTTCAGCTTGACTGACGTCGGAGGCGGCCCGGTGGGGGTTTCTCGCTCTCCATAGATGTGAAATGGCTCTTCGATCTCGGCTCGGACGTGGATCGTTCCCTTCCCTGGAACCTTCTTGTCAGGGCTGAAGGCGACTTTCCAGGTGACCGGCGAATTCGCCAACGCGGCGGCGACCGTGCAGACCAAAAGGCCGAGGGTAAGAGCGAGTCGTGAGTTCATATGTTTCTTATAGACGTTCCGGCGGCGTGCTTCGCAAGCCATTGGGCGTTGTTTTCTACCATTTCTGGGTGCCAATCGTGCCCCCATTCGTATCGGATGAGCTCTTTTTGGCCCGGAAGCGCCTCAAAAATGGCCCGGGCATGTTCTTCCTTCACGCTCGGATCTTTCGTGCCAAATGAGACGAGGGTTGGCTTATTGCAAAACGAGGCGTGGGTCGCGGTGTCGAGATAGCCCAGCGTGTGGTTCGCGACCTCTGTGCCCAGCGGGTGGGTGTCCATGAAGTCTCGAAGTTCTTTCAGCGGATAGCGGTAGACGTTTCCCGTCAGTTGAGATCGGATATTGCCGAAAAAGGGCATATCGGCCGCTACTGCGCGGACGATGGGCGACCAAGCCCCTGCCCAAATCGAGAGGCCGGCGCCTTGGCTCATGCCCATCGTGAAAATGTTGTCCTCGTCCACTTCTAGCTGGGCTTGAAGGACTCGAATTCCAACGAGAACGTGCTGAAGCATGCGTCGAAACACCGAGGAATGAGGATGCTCAAGCCCCGAAGCCATGTAGCCTCGACCGGGATGATACTTCTCTTGGTGGAAGGCATCTTCGCCGTGGAGATTAAAGCTGAGCGAAGCAAATCCAGCCCGGGTGCCATATTGGTTCGGCAGAAGACTCTCACGGCCATAAGGGGGAACCCAAACGAACCCGGGTGCACGTTTGACGTTTTCGGGCATCGCAAACCACCCGCTAACGACCGAGCCACCCACGCTTCGGAAGCCGATCCTCTCTACGGTGAACCCAGGGAGAGGAAAATCGCTGTGCCGAGAGCGCTTAAAATCGAGAGGAACGAGGCGTGCTTCTTCGGCAGCCTCTTGCCAGAATGCCGCGAAATCTTCAGGAACCTCGAACGTGGAGGGTTCGATCATGCCCCGACGGCGCGTTGCTGAGCTTCGATATGCAGACCGGTGGTCATCAGCCAGGCGGTTGCACGCTGAATCTCTTCGACTGGACCCTCAAGTTGCAAATGAACCCAACCGTAGTCGGAGTCGATGTTGGCCTTGATGATGTTTACTTGAACTCGGAACTCTTGTCCAAGCCGCCAAAGCCAAGGTTGATTGACCGCTTCTGCGCGAGCCATGATTGTCAGATCGACGGTGCTGGTTGCCACGAACGTGATTAAACCTGATTCCTTAGTTTGTCCGCGAGGATGAACCGCACTTGCTCGGCTTGTTCTGGAGTATCGATGGCAATTCCAGATGCTTCTCCCTTCGTCATGCGGATTCTCACCCCATTCTCAAGGAACCTGAGTTGCTCAAGACCCTCGGAGACTTCGAGAGGAGACATGGGCCACGTGGAGAACTTTTGCAGGACTTCCCTTCTGTATCCATAAATCCCGATGTGCTTTTTGAGAGTCTCGGTGCGGGGGCTTCTTGGGTACGGAATGGGGTACCGGCTGAAGTAAAGAGCGTTGCCCGTCAGGTCGGTGACGACTTTGACGACGGCGGGATTCGATTCCTCTGAACTCGCGCATGGGGCCCAGCAGCTTGTCATGAGGACCGAAGGATCGGTAGCTAAGGGCTCGGCGCAGGCTTGGATGGTTTGCTGCGAAACCAGAGGCTCGTCGCCTTGAATGTTGATGTAGTAATCGGCTACGAGCTGTTGGCTTACCTCGGCGATACGATCCGTGCCGCTGGGGTGCGATTCGGACGTGAGAATCGCGGTTGCGCCAAATCCTTTGCAAACTTCCAGAATCTCGTCATCTGGGGTGGCAACGACCACCTGATCGCCCACCCCGCTCTTCACTGCGGCCTCGTACACCCATTGGATCATGGGTTTCCCGAGAAGATCGACGAGGGGCTTTCCTGGAAACCTCGTTGCGGCCATGCGGGCTGGAATCACCAAACAACATTTCATGCTTCGCAAAACTTACCCCGCCGAGTGTACGTCTTGATTACCATGCTTGCACGAGTCGGGTCATTCCTTGCCCTCGTTTGCCTCACCACCGTTTGTTTCGCGCAAACTCTGGTGGAGGATGTCGATCTGTCGCTGGACCTCTTCCTCGAAGACTTCCCCGCCATGGGAATGAGCGTGGCGATCATGGAGAAGGGAGAGTTTAAGTACGAAGCGACCCGAGGCTACTCCGATGCGGCCAAAAAGACTCCGGTCACGCGTGAAACGGTGTTTGAAATGGGCTCCGCGGTCAGTCTTTTGCACCATCTGACGCTGCAAAAGCTCTCGGGATCGGGACGCATTTCCTTGCAACGCCCTCTCTCCTTCTTGGAGCCTTTCGAGGTGACGCCCCAGGAGCTTATGGAAGGGCGCTACCACTTTCCAGACGAGATGGTGTTAGAACAGGCAGAAGATCGGCGAACCGTTCCTCATTTGTTGGAGGTTCTCCAAGAAGCCTCGCTCGACCGAGCCCCCAATCAACCCGGAGTGGCGTATTTAGATCAGTTTTTCTTGCGAGAGGCCATTGACCTGTCTTCGGCCCAAACCACCGATGAACTCATCAAGGAACTAATTCTCGATCCTGCCGGCATGTCTCAAACTTTGCCTGGCAAGAAGCAAAGAGTGCCTGGATTCATCGAGGAAGAACTCATTCGTCCAGATGAGCGCGCTACCGGGTGGCTGGAATCGCTCGCGGGCTATACCTATACAACGACGTTAGGCGATCTCCAAAAACTTGACAAGGCGCTTCGCCAAGGTCGGCTCTTGTCCTCTGAAAAACTCAAAACGTTCTACAAATTCGCTCTACCCAAAGAGCAAAAAGAGGGGCCGAAAGTCGAATTCGCAAAGAATCCGTTATTCGAAATCCGAGTCGAAGGCGAGGAGACCTGGTTTGGATGGCATGGGTCGGCTCAAGGGGCCGGTTGTCTGTATCTTCGCAACCCAAAGTCTGATCTAAGCGTAATTGTGCTCACAAACGAGGACGATTATCCTCTTTGGGATCTTGCCTCGGAGATCATCGTCGCCTACGAGGCGGCCGTAGAGTCTGGACAGTAAGAGAACGCCTAAGCTAGGTAGGATACGAGGTCTAACGCCGTCCTATGCTGAAAGTATCCAATCTCAACGTGTTTTACGGGGCCATCCAAGCCCTGCGCGACGTGTCGATCGAAGTGAATCAAGGGGAAATCGTCGCCATGATCGGCTCGAACGGCGCCGGGAAGAGCACCCTTCTTCGGTCCATCAGTGGCCTCATGAAGCCAAGATCGGGGGAAATTGACTTCCTTGGATCAAGCATTGTCGGCATCGGCGCGGATCGGGTTGTGGTCGCAGGCATCAGCCAGGCCCCCGAAGGACGCCGAATATTCAGCAGCATGACGGTGCAAGAGAATCTGCTCCTCGGAGCGTATATCCGAACCGACAAGGAGATTGACTCTGATCTAGAGAAGGTGTTGGTGCGCTTCCCGAGGCTTCGAGAGAGAATTAAGCAATCGGCGGGGACCTTGAGTGGAGGCGAGCAACAAATGCTTGCCATCGGACGCGCGCTCATGTCTCGACCCAAAATGCTGCTCTTGGACGAACCCAGTCTTGGCCTTGCGCCAAACCTGATCGCTGAGATATTCCGGATCGTTTTGGAGATTAAGGAGACAGGAACCACCGTGCTTCTGGTGGAGCAAAACGCCCACCGTGCGCTAGAAATCAGCGATCGGGCCTATGTTCTCGAAACAGGGTCCATCACGATCACGGGTGCAGGGAAAGATTTGTTGGTCGATCCAAGGGTCAAAGAGGCCTACCTAGGGGGCTGACCATTTCACCCACGCCCCCCGTTCTCCGGTTCGAACCACTTTCCGTGGAGAATATCGGTGAGGTGATTGAGCTAGAGCGCGAAGCTCACAGTTCTCCTTGGAGCCGGGCGGCATTTGAGGCCGAACTTGCGCACCCTCACGGTCGTTTTCTCGTCGCTCGTTTAGAGGCCCAATTGGTGGCCTTTGGCGCGCTTTGGCTCCTTGTCGATGAAGCTCATATCATCAATCTCGCGGTCTCTCAAAAGTTTCGACGCCAGGGCATCGGCAGAAAATTGATGGTAGAGCTGTTGGGAATGGCGAAAGACGCCGGAATCCTGTGCGCGACTCTCGAGGTGCGAGCGGGAAACGAGGCCGCGATTCGGCTTTACGAAACGATGGGATTTGAACGGACCGCTATTCGAAAGCGGTACTACCCCGACAACAACGAAGACGCTCTTGTGATGTGGTGTCACAACCTGGGGGCTTCGGTTTGATCCCAACCATGCCTGGGTTGGTGTTAGGGTTGGAATCCAGCTGCGATGAAACATGTGCGGCGGTCCTTCGCGGCCCGAAAGTCTTGAGTTCGGTCGTCGCGACTCAAATAGAGATGCATCAGAAATGGGGGGGTGTGGTGCCAGAGGCCGCCGCTCGGGCGCATCTCGAATCCTTGCTGCCCGTCATCGAAGAAGCCTTGCTCAAGGCGGAGTGTGCGTTGAGCGACCTTTCGGCGATCGCCGTGACAAACCGGCCGGGACTTGTGGGCGCTCTGAGCGTCGGGGTGACGGCGGCGAAGGGCCTTTCTCTCGTTTTGGATGTTCCCCTCGTGGGGGTGCATCATCTGGAAGGGCACTTGTTGAGTCCCTTTCTGCAAACGGACCAGACAGCCGCGATCGACGGGGATGTGTGGCCGATGGTATCTCTGATCGCGTCGGGGGGACACACAGAACTTGTATGGATTCCCGAAGCGGGTGACTATGAGATCGTCGCAGAGACCTTGGATGACGCCGCCGGAGAGGCTTTTGACAAAGGCGCTCGTCTGTTGGGGCTCGGGTACCCAGGAGGCAGAGCGATCCAGGAATTGGCTCTTTCGGGAAACCCCAAGGCCTATTCGTTGCCCCGGAGCGTGGCTCACGATCCTCATCACTTTAGCTTTAGTGGGTTGAAAACAGCGGTTCTTCGTCAGGTTGAAAAAGATCCGAACCTCAAACCCGCCGATCTTGCGGCGAGCCTCCAAGAGGCTGTCGTCGATTCTCTCAACTCCAAGACCATCGAGGCCGCAAGGAACCGAGGAGCGAACTCGATTGGGCTTGTGGGGGGAGTGGCGGCGAATTCTGCCCTGCGCGAGAGAATGCGCCAGTCCGCCGCGGAACTCGGCATGGCTTTTTACACGCCAGAACCCCGCTTCTGCACGGACAATGCCGCGATGATTGGGTTGGCGGGGTCGTTCCGATTGAGTCGAGGCGAACGCGATGATTTTGCACTCGATGTTTTCCCCAACAGCCCTTTGCCGACCGTCCCCGGCGACCCCAGAAACTGACCCGCCACCGAGGGGCCTTTTGAACGGATGGCCAAAGAATTCAACTGAACTCAAGCGTTGATGCATTCTCTGGTGCAATAAGTAGCAAAAATGCCCGATAATAGTACGGTCATTTATGAAGCTCCTCAAATACGCTCATAGCTTTGAAGTCGTGGCGGAACTGCCGGCTCCTCTTCAAGCGCTCAAAGATTTGGCAAAGAACCTTCGGTGGGTATGGGATTCCGAAACCTACGAACTCTTTGCTTCACTCGATCCTGTCTTGTGGGAGCAAGTCGAACACAATCCACTTACGCTGATTGGTCAACTCAACGAGGAGCACAAAAATCAACTCAGCCAGGATCCGGTGTTTCTTGCTCGCCTGCAAAAATGTGTCGACAACCTTCAAGCCTATCTAGACGATAAGACATGGTTTGATGAAACTTACCCTGGCAAACGCAACGAGGCGTGCATTGCCTACTTCTGCGCCGAGTTTGGAATTCACGCTTCCCTGCCGATCTATTCGGGCGGTCTTGGAATTCTTGCCGGAGACCACCTAAAAGCGGCGAGCGACCTTGGCCTTCCGCTGGTGGGCGTCGGCCTCCTCTACTCGCGTGGGTACTTCCGCCAATCGCTTTCCCCCGATGGATGGCAGCAAGAGAATTATCCTCACCTCGACTTTTATCAAATGCCTCTCGAACTCATTCGAGATGCGAATGATCAGCCGCTTCGCGTATCGGTCGCTTTCCCCGATCGTACGGTGACCTGCCAGATTTGGAAGGCAACCGTCGGCCGGATTTCTCTCTACCTTTTGGACAGCAATGTCCTGGAGAACTCCTCGCAAGACCAAGGGATCACGGACACCCTCTACGGCGGCGATGAGCACATGCGGATTCGCCAAGAGATGATTCTTGGAATTGGTGGAATGCGCGCGCTGAAGGCGATGGGAATCAAGCCCACGGTCTGCCACATGAACGAAGGCCACGCGGGATTCCTTGCCGTCGAGCGGATCAAGCAGATTATGCAAGAGCATAACTGCGATCTCAAGACTGCGCGTCAGGTCGTCGTTGCGGGCAACGTGTTTACGACGCACACCCCCGTTCCGGCTGGATTCGATCTCTTTAAGCCAGAGATGCTGGCCCAGTACATGCGGGCAGAGATTGAGAGTGCGGGATTCACGTTCGAAGACTTCTTGAAGTACGGTCGATTTGATCCTACCAACGCGGCCGAGGACTTCAACATGGCCGTGCTCGCTATGGAAACGGCAAACTTTGTCAACGGGGTTTCCAAGCTTCACGCTGACGTCTCACGAGGGATGTTCGGAGTCCGGTGGAGCGAGTACACCAAGGATGAGGTCCCCATTGAGGCGATCACGAACGGGATTCATACCTCCACTTGGATTGGCGCCCGAATGACTCGGCTACTGGATAAGTACGTCGGAATCGAATGGCGGAGAGACCCCAGCGCACGTTGGGTGTGGGAAAAGGCAGCAGACTCGATTCCCGATCACGAACTTTGGGAGCTTCGCGAAAATCAGCGAGGAGACTTTGTTCGATACTGCCGAAAGCGCGAAATGCTCGCGTTAAAGCGGCGGAATGCCAGCCGGGCTGAGCTCTCAGCCGCGACAACCCTCCTTGACCCACGGATTCTCACCATCGGGTTTGCCCGACGGTTTGCCACGTACAAACGAGCGAGCCTTTTGTTCACGGATCGAGAACGTCTGAAGAAGATTCTCTTCCACGACGAACGGCCGGTGCAGTTCGTTTTTGCCGGAAAATCGCACCCGCGCGATGACGGCGGAAAACGTTTGATTCAAGAGATCTTCAACTTTGTACGCCATACCGATGGTCGTTCGCGCATGTTGTTCCTTGAGGATTACGACATGGGCGTGGCATCGCATCTGGTTCAGGGTGTCGATGTTTGGCTCAACAATCCTCGGCGACCCCTCGAAGCGAGTGGCACCAGCGGGATGAAGGTTGTTCCAAATGGCGGTTTGAACTGCAGCATTCTCGACGGTTGGTGGGCGGAAGGCTATGCCCCTGGCCTTGGATGGGCCATTGGAGACGAACTGGAGCATCCGGACCATAGCCATCAAGACTGGCTGGACAGCCGGGCGCTCTATCACCTCATCGAGAGTGAGATCGCGCCGACCTTCTACAACCGTGGCGAAAGTGGACATCCATCGGCATGGCTGGAGATGATTCGAAAGAGTCTTCGGGAACTCACTCCCGAGTTCAGCACGAGCCGTATGGTGACAGACTACGCATCTCGGTTCTATATGCCTAGCCACGACCGATTTACCGCCCTTGAGGCGAATGGTCAAGAACGTGCCAAGGCGGCGCTCCAATGGCGAAGCAGAGTGCGAGGAAGCTGGCCGAACGTGAAGATCGAAGCCGTCACCGACACGAATACCAGGGTCGCAACCTTGGGTTCCGACTTTGATGTGATGATCAAGGTTCGATTGGGTGAGATCCAACCCGAGGATGTCCAGGTTCAGGTGATCCACGGGAATGTGACGAACGCGCGAACGCTGACGGGGACTCAAACGACCGATGCCACCTACACGGGGCAGAGTTCGGACGGACTCCACGAGTTCAAGGCCAAGGTTTCGTGCTCGACTCCTGGTCACCGAGGCTATATCTGCCGTGTTCTCCCTCATCATGCCGATGTTCACGTGCAGAGCGAACTCGCCTTGGTGTGCTGGCAAGGCGAAAACTAAGGCCTCTCGAAGGAAGTCTGAAGAATGGACCGATTCTTGGTGTCGGTCCATTCTTACTATGCCAAGCAACAAAACTTAGCAGTATCGTGACGGCCAGCCCCGCAAGAAGATTTAGATAGCCTGGGTCTTATGCTTCATTTGGTTCTTCCCCCTTGCAAAGCAATGCCGGGAATGTCATACTCTTTCGTACCCAAGCGGGGGTGTAGCTCAGTGGTTAGAGCGCCGGCCTGTCACGCCGGAGGTCGCGGGTTCAAGTCCCGTCATCCTCGCCATCATAATGCCGCGGTAGCTCAGTTGGTAGAGCAAAGCACTGAAAATGCTTGGGTCGCCGGTTCAAGTCCGGCCTGCGGCACCATCTTCTTCCCTTTGGGTGTCTACATTTCTAAATTCATGCGGCAAACAGCGTGGCTGTTGCGTCCGTAAGTTACATGAAATTAGGGCAGTTTGTACTGTTCGTTTTGATGCTGTGGGCAAGTGCGTTTGCACTCGCCGCTCCTACGGCATCGGCGACGAAGATCAAGGCAGGCGATGTTTTGGCTGTATCTTGTGTCGAGGAAGCTCTTCTCGACAAGGAATACACGGTCAATCCTGATGGTCTGCTCGTCTTGCCCTTCGTGGGCGCCATCGAGGTGGAGGGCAAGGATGAAATCCAGGCCGCAACCGCGATCAGCGCCGCTCTCATTGATCAGAGAATCCTTCGCCGCGCCACTGTAACGGTGAAGGTGGTGAAGCCAGGCAAGGAGCCCGAAGAAGTTCCACCACTGAAGCCCGTGGTGAACATTCGCATTTCTGGGGCGGTAAAGAAGATTGTCGATCTTCCCTTCGCCGAGGGTCTTCGTCTGAGCGACCTGATTCGACTCGCCGAGCCCACCCCCATGGCCGACCTGAGCCGCGTTTCTATCACGCCACTTGCCGGCGAGGCCAAGACCGTAAAGTATCAAGACGATGCCGCGGCTTCCCTTGATTTCAACCCGTATCTGAAGCCAGGCGACAAGATCGTCATTCCCGTACGCATGCGCCCCATGGAAGTGTTTGTGCTTGGCGGCGTGAAGCAACCAGGCCTACAGCCTTATTCTGAGGGGATGTCTCTTCAAGAGGCCATCGAAGCAGCAGGCGGTTTGGACAACCTCGGAGATATGGCCCGAATCCGTGTCGAGCGAGAAGGTGTGGGTCCAACGGTCTACGACCTCACGGGGAATTCCGGAAAAGTGCTCCTTGAGCCCGGAGACAGAGTCGTTGTCGAGCTCAGCTCGGCTCGCCGCTACTTGATCGTCCTCGGAAACGTTGCGCGGCCCGGCCCCGTTGAGTATCGGGACGGAATGACGCTCACGCAGGCCTTGGCCGACGCGGGAGGACTCGTGCGAGCCTCGGGTACGGAGAAAGTCGCCATCTTCAACGCGGAGGACCCTACCATGAAGAAGGCGGTCACCTACAATATCGACCGCATCATGCAAGGTCTCTCTGGAGACGTGCCCTTGAAACCCGGCGACCGTGTGGAAGCGATGCATACCGGCCAGCGAAATCCGAAAGGCTTCTTGCTCTTCACGGTTGCCACGATTCTCATTTTCTTGATGGGCCGTTGATACGCTGGGATCGAAGCAAAGGCCGACCGGAACCCATCGCTGCCCTCAACAAGATTGTGGAGCGAGAGAATGGGGAGCCTTTGGTGTACCTTCCAGATGTGGCTCCCCACGTGCGGGTGCCCCGCGAGGCGACGATTGCCTATTGCCGCGAGACAGTGGCGCGGATGGCAGAGAAGGCGGCTTTGAGTCTCCCCAAGGGATATCACCTCGCCGTCACCGATTCGTTTCGTCCCTTTGACAGGCAAGTAAAGATTTTCGAGATGATGTGGCGGTTTGGGTATGAAGCCTTCCCTGACCTCAGCTACGCGCAAATGCGGCGTAAGATCTGCCGCTGGGTGGCCCCCGTCGATCAAAAGGCGCCTCCTGGTCACTGCACCGGCGCGGCGCTGGATGTTGTGCTCGAAGACGACGCTGGAGAGCTGATCGATGTTGCCAGTCCGTACGATCGATTCACGGCCGCTCCTACGTACTGTCTAGACCTGAGTCCCGAGGCGCATCGAAATCGCATGATCCTCGTGGACGCCATGCTCGGGGCAGGATTTAGCAATTGCCGAGACGAGTGGTGGCACTACAGCTATGGAGATGCGGGCTGGGCGGTTCGAATGGGCGAGACCGAATGCATTTACGGGCTTGTCGAATTGCCCGTGGAACTGTACGCCCGCCAGCAAGAAATCTGGGAAGAATCGCTGAAAGAGCGACAGAATCCGTTTCTTGCCTTACCGAAGACTTGAATCGCGGAGCTGATTGAGGGCCGCTCTCACGTTCCAATCCACGCTTTCGAGGACCTCGCGTGCCTCGTCTTCCGTCGCCGTAGACAGGTCTCGTACGATGCGAACGCATCGTTCCTTGAGCTTATGGTTCTTGGCTTTGACATCGACCATCAGGTTCTCGATCACTTTTCCGCTAAGAACCATAGCCGCCGTGCTGATTCGGTTGAGAACGAGCTTTTGGGCAGTTCCGGCCTTGAGCCGGGTCGAGCCAGTAAGAACTTCGGGACCCGTGTCGAGCAAGATGCCGAGAGTCGCTTCATGAAGGAGCGGGGTGTTCGCGTTGTTCGAAATCCCCACCGTGTAGCAGCCCTTTTGGCTCGCGTGGCGGATTGCCGCCAACACGTAGGGGGTGCGTCCCGATGCGGCCAACCCGATCACGAGATCCTCTCGTTCGAGAGGCAGGCTGTTCAGGTCATCGATGGCTGCTGTATCAGAATCTTCTGCGTCTTCCACCGCGGTGGTAGTGGCCGAAGAGCCGCCGGCGTGGAGAGCCACAAACGATTGACTGTCAATTCCAAAGGTGGGTGGCATTTCTGCCGCGTCCATGGTTGCGATGCGGCCACTCGTACCCGCGCCGACATAGATAATTCTGCGTCCCTTTTGAAAGGCCTCAGCGGCCTTTTCGGCGGCAAGAGCGATTTCTGCTTCTGCAGAAGTGAGAGCCCGCAAAACGGCCTTCTCTTCTTCATTCATCAAGTGTACGATCTCTCGCGCGGAGAGCTTATCTAGTCCCACAGATCGTGGGTTGCGACTTTCTGTACTCAAACTTTATGCTCCATGGCGAGCCAAGCGGCGCCCATCACGGGTGCCTCCATCAGCTCGGAAAACTGAATATCTTTTGCCCCGGCCATGAGCCCCATGGACTCTTCTAACCGGGTGAGGAAGATGGGAGAGATCTTCCAAAGTCCTCCAGAGAGAAACACTTTCCAAGGCTTGGTTTTTGCGTGGTGAGTGTACAGGTGGCCGTGCAGGATATAGGCCAACTGTTTCATTTGGTCTTCCACGACGATCCTCGCGTAGGCCTCGCCTTCTTCCGCGTCCTTAGCGACGATGGGGGCGAGCTTGGCGACGGTTCTTGCCGGAGACGGCTCTGCGTAGACTCGGGCGGGTACTTCACTCGGGTCCGAGGTGCCGAACAAATCTTGCATCGCGGCACGGAAACGGTCACTCACCGCCGCGACAACGGGGCTACCGAACAGGGCCACTCGAAGAGCTTCTCTGGAGATTGCGAAGGCGGAACCCACATCCCCTAGAAGAGGACCTCCCCCACCACTCTTGACAACACCTCCCTCGGATGTCGAAAAAACGAGGCTTCCGGTGCCAGAAATGACACAGGCGGTGGCATCGGGGCCACAAGCACGCAGGGCAGCATGAAAATCGGGAAGGCCAAGCGCGACTGGCGCACCGGAAATCTCCCTGAGCATGGCTTCTACATCGGTCTTATCTTCCGGAGTCAGGAGACCCGCAAAACACCCGCAGATGACATTCGGCGTCGGGGCGCCGGTCAGGGCCTCTCTCAAGTGTTGAGCCAGTTGGGTTCTATCCGTGCTTGCCCAATTGGCGGGGCCAGATTTGCCCTCGAAAAGCACGGTTCCTTGGTCGTCGAGAGCCACTGCTCGCGTCGAGGTCCCTCCACAATCTAAACCTAAATACACTGCCATAGTGAGTTTGGCAAGTTCAAACCAGCCAATGAAATGTACCACGCCTCGGGGGTCCCTCGCGGCATCCAGACGGTACTCTTAACCCAAATTCATGATGAACCGTCGCTACCAAGGTCAGGGATTGCCCGATTCCCCTCGTATTGCCGTCATATCGAATGATGCCATTGGGAATTTCGTGGCGGCTACGCCGGTGATGCAACTCTTGCGAACCAATTTCCCCGGCTGCCACATGACCTATTTTGGAGGCACCCGTGTCTCGGAACTCGCCGATGCGAGTGACCTTTTCGAGGCATGGTTTGAGCTTCACGGGTCCCACCCTGGGGCAGTGGCCCAACGTTTGACCCGAGAAGTGGGCGTGTACGACCTGGTGGTCAACATGGAGAGAGATTTTGTGGCGAAGTTTGCCGCGATGGCCCTCGTGGGGCAAAACGGATACGTGAGCGGGCCGTGCTTGCGTGAAGATGCTCGTGGTGACTTGGAGTACCCCGTCGATGCGCAGGGCGATCTGGCGAGGGACATGGAGTGGATCTCGGAGGAAATCACAACCAAGTATCCATTTCTTGAGTCAGGGTTCATCTGCGAAATCGTATGCCGCATGGCGTATCTGAAGGGCCAAGTGCCGAAGTATAAGCTTCCCTCCGCCGACCCCGGCAGAGATATTCCCGACGTGTTGATTTCGACGAGCGCAAGCTTGCCAGAAAAGCTGTGGCCCACATCAAATTGGGTCGAGGCTTTGTCTTCACTGAAGGCGTCCGGTGTGTCCGTAGGGTTGCTCGGGGCCAAACCCAAAGACCAATCGAAGTATTGGAAGGGGAGCGATCTTGAATCGGAGTTGGTCGACATGCAACTCGTCGAAGATTTGAGAGGGACACTCACGATGCCCCAGGTAGTGGGAGCGCTTGCGAAGGCAAAATCGGTGCTGACATTAGACAACGGCATTCTTCACCTCGCCGTGGCGGGCGGTCGACCGGTCGTGGGGCTCTACCGCTATGGGATCCACCGTCTTTGGGCACCACCATACGAGAACTTGACGGTTCTGAACCCCGGACTCAACAAGCCTGTGAGCGAAATTCCCGTGAACCTTGTGCTCGAAACCGTTCATAGCACGCTCGGTTGACCATGGGTGGCACAATAATCTCCGGGAGGTTCAGCGAAGCGATGGGATTTGGTGGGCCCGGTGGGATTCGAACCCACGACCAAGCGATTATGAGCCGCCTGCTCTAACCACTGAGCTACAGGCCCCAACCCCAGTACAATACCTCAGAAGCTCATGCGCCCAACTTCTTACACACTTGACTCCACTGGAGCCATCCACATCCCCGAAGAGGGGTGCGTGGTCTTGCGGATTCAGGACGAAGAGATTGGCCAAGGGGCGCTTTTTTCCGAGATTCCAGAGTGGCCCGATGCAGTCCGCGAACTTGTTGGCAGAACATCGGCCGAGAAATTGGTCATTCTCTCGGGACTTCCCTCTCACGAGGTTTTGGAGGCGCTGGGGGTATTCCCCTTCGAGGCTTTCGTTGTTGGACCCCGGGCCGCCCTGAGCCTTGCCCTGGGAGAGTTTCTCATCTCTGAGACCTCGCTAGAAGATGCATCCCGCGCAGAACGCATCGAAATTGGATTCTTTCGGCCCGAAGCCAGAATATAATAGCGGGGTGACACCGACGTCTATCACTGAATCCCCTGCCGGAGGCACGTTCCTTCAAGGCTCTCCCAGCTCGATCTTTACACCAGAGGACTTTTCTTCAGACGAGCTGTTGATGATCGAAACCGCCGAAGACTTTTCCCGGAAAGAGGTGTTGCCGATCCAGGATCGCCTGGACGCTCAGGAAGAGGGTCTCATGCGCGATCTTGTGACGAAGGCGGGCGCACTGGGGTTCTGTGGACCCGATACACGTGAGGTGTACGGTGGGCTTGGACTGAGCAAGAATCTTTCTGCTCGCATGCTCGAGTTCTTGAGCTTGAATGCGAGCTTCTCGGTCACGATCGGGATTACGAGCGGAATCAGCCAAGTTGGACTCCAGCTTTTCGCTACAGACGCATTGCGAAACAAGTATCTCCCGAGTCTCACGAGCGGGGAGCAGATTGGGGCGTATTGTCTGAGCGAACCCAACAGCGGCACCGATGCCCTGAGCATGACGACCCGAGCGGAAGAGGTCAATGGAAAGTGGATCCTCAACGGGACGAAGATGTGGATTTCGAACGCGAAATGGGCCGACCAGTTTTTGGTGATGGCCAAGGTTGGCGGCACCCAAGTCACGGCGTTCCTTGTCGAGCGCGGCTTTCCCGGGGTCAGCATTTCACGCGAAGAGCACAAGATGGGGCTGAAAGGTTCTTCGACCGCGAGAGTCATCCTCGAGGATGCAGAGATTCCGCTTGAGAATCAGGTGTACGAACTGGGGCGAGGACACATCGTGGCGTTCAACTCCCTCAATCTGGGGCGATTCAAGCTCGCCAGCATGAGCATGGGACCCGCCCGCGAAGCTCTTGGGCTTGCGGCACAGTACGCCATGGATCGAAAGCAATTTGGGCAACCGATTGGCCACTTCGGGCTGATTCAAAAGAAGATCGCCGAGATGGCGGCTCGCTTCTACGCTGCTGAGTCCATGATCTATCGAACCGGGGCTAACATCGACCAGGCCTTTGAGTCAGTCGTGTACGGCTCGCCGGACGAAGTCAAGCAGAACATGCAAGCTGCGGAAGAGTTTAGCATCGAGTGCAGCATGAGCAAGGTTTTCAGTACCGAGGCGGAGGCATTCATCGCCGACGAGGCAGTCCAGGTCTACGGCGGATACGGCTTCACCGAAGAGTTTCCTGTCGCACGCATTTATCGAGATTGCCGCATCAGCCGCATCTACGAAGGCACCAATGAAATCAATCGATTCTTCATCGCCGATCGCATCATGAAGAAGGTGAACGACGGCAAGGTTGCCGTGCCTACCAGCGGGGAGAGCTATCTCCACAGTCTGTGTATCCGAGGGATTCAGGTCGCTCAACAAGCCGGAAAGCTCGATCAGATCCGCCAAGGCGCGCTGGCCGATCTTGCGATTCTTCACTACGCCGAGCAATCGGCTCGGCTTCGAGTCCGAAACAATCAGATGTTTGATGCCGCCCATAAGATCTTTGAGAACTGGGCGAATGCGCAGGCTGCTTACGCGTTCGGATTGCTCACGGGCGAGTCAACGACGGTTCCTGCTCCTCATGTCGTCGATATGGGCGCAGTTGCCGACACGGTTTACGCCAAGCCAGGACCCTTGGCGTAAACCGGCACATCAGTCCCGATTACACTTCAGGTTGGAGCAGCCCGTACTTTCCGTCCTTTCGCTTGTAAAGGACCTCTATCCGACCGTTTGCCTCGTTCTTAAACACGAAGAACGAGTGGCTCACTAGTTCGAGCTGAAGCGAAGCTTCCTCGGCCGACATGGGCTTGACGAGAAAATGCTTTCGCTCCGAGATGTTGAAGGGGATCGGCTCTTCGTGGTCGGGGGCTTCTTCCAAGCCCTCGGGGACCCGCTGGCCCCGCTGTCGGTGCGAATCTATGATTCGTTTTTTCAGTCGCCGTAGGCGCTGATCCAGCTTTTCACTGACGATGTCGATGGCGGCGCGGACGCTTTCGTCCACAATCTCGCCCCGGAGGGTGTAGCCATCGGCGAAGACAGTGACCTCAACTCGGTGCCCATTCTTTTGTTCTTTGTGAACAATTTCAACTTTCTGGGCTTGATGGAAGAATCGGTCGAGCCGTCCTAGCTTTTTGGCAGCATATTCGCGATCATCGTCGGTCAAATTACCTTCAGCATTCCGAACCAATAGTTCCATTCTATTCTCCTGTACGAAGCCGTCTTCGAAGGGTTGCGGTTGCTAGTGCGGCGATCCCTTCCCCTCTCCCGATGGCTCCAAGTTTTTCGTTTGTCGTTGCCTTCACGCTCACGCGGTCGGGCGAGATGCCGAGAGTTCCTGCGATCGCTTCACATATTTCCTGTCGCCGCGCCATGACTTTGGGTCGTTCCGCAAGAACTGTACTATCTATATTGACGATATCCCAGCCATTTTCCTTCAGAATCATGCCAGTTTCTTTCAAAAATACTAAGCTGGAGACGTTTTTCCACTTCGCCTCAGACGGTGGGTAGTGCACGCCGATATCGCCCAGCGAGGCCGCCCCCAGGAGAGCGTCTACGACCGCATGAAGCAGGGCATCGGCATCTGAGTGGCCTTCTAGACCTGGCTTTGCATCGGGGAACTCGACTCCGCCGAGCCACAAGGGCCGGTTCGGATCGGTCGAGAACGAATGAATGTCATAACCCATCCCAGTTCGGTATTCCATGGCAATTTTGTTCAGGTCAGCAGGTGTGGTGAGTTTGAAATTGGTCTCTTCCCCTTCGACGAAGGTGGTGTGAACGCCAAGGGCTTCGAGCATCGCCATGTCATCGGTGAAGTCGATGCCATCGGCGTGTTCAAACGCTCTAAGGAAATCACTGCGTAGGCCACCCTGGGGAGTCTGTACGGCTCGTAGATTCGATCGGTCAAGAGTGCTCACCATGCCATCTTTTGCGATTTGCTTGATGGTGTCTACCGGAGAGAGGGCGGGGCAGACGGCGGCGGCATGGTCGAGGGTCCGCAAGACTCGGTCGATGAGGTCGGCCGACACAAAAGGTCTCGCTCCGTCGTGGATGAGCACATACTCGGACTCACTCATGGCCCTCAGACCCTGGATCGAGCTTTCGGTTCGTGAGCTGCCTCCGGCCACAATAGCGTCGGCATCTGGCGCGAGTTCGCGGAAGTCTTGCTCATCGCCAGCAGGAACGACGAGAATGCACTCGCGAATGCCGGGATGATGGCGAAAGGCGTCGTAGGCAAGCTTCCATACAGGCCCCTGGCCAAAATCGAGCCACATTTTGTTTTGCCCAAAACGTCGACTTTCACCGGCGGCAAGAATGATCGCGCTGGCTTGTTGCATCATCCGCGGCGGGGCCGTTTGCCCTTCGATGTTGAGTCGCCAGACTTTTCTGGGAGCTCCGCAAAAATCATTTTTCCGCGCTCGGTTTGAATGACTTGCACAACGTGAACGTTTGCATAGTCTCCAATGAGGTCCTTGGCATGTTCCACAACTACCATCGTACCGTCATCGAGATATCCGACGGCTTGGCCCGGCTGACTTCCTTCCCTAGTCAGTTGCAACGGCAGCGCTTCTCCCGGCAAGATGTTGGGTTTCAAAGCCATCGCGAGGTCGTTCAGACTGAGAACAGGGACCTTTTGTAGCGCGGCGACCCTATTCAGGTTCATGTCGTTCGTCACAAGCTGCCCACCGATCGCCTTCGTCAGGCGAACCAACCGGCTGTCCACTTCCTCCGTCTTGTCGGCCGCGTGATGATCGTGAGTTCCCACCTCCACCGTCAGTTCCGATTGGAGCAATGTGAGCAGATCGAGCCCTCTTCGACCCCGAGCGCGGCGAAGCGGGTCCGCGCTGTCGGCGATGTGCTGAAGCTCTTCGAGGACAAATTTCGGGACATAAATCCTCCCTTCCAAAAAACCCGCTCGAGCCACATCGTAGATTCTTCCATCGATGAGAATGTTTGTATCGAGAACCTTGATCCCGGTCCATTTCGGCTGGGTGGCACCCACCCAAGGGAGGGCTTCTCCCATGTTTTTCAGAGCGTAGAGACTTAAGCTCGTGAGACAAAAGATGAACAGAAGGGCCACGACGGGCGCAATCCAAGGGTAGTCCTTCGAGGCCAACGCGAAGGTGAGGTTCATGATCGGCAACGTGCCGAGGATTCCGATCACAACGCTGAGAAAGAGGTTGATCTTCTGTCCGGTGGGGGTTTGCTCCCACTTTCTGGCGATTTTGTCGCTCGTGATAACGAAAACGGCGGCGATGGAGCCAGCGATGGCTCCTCCGAACAGCCCCAACATGACAGGGCCAAAAATGCCAAATGGGCTGCGATAGGTGTTGGTGTCGAGGTTCAGCCGGGCGACATCGGAGATCGTTTCAAGGACTAGCTGCTCAAAACCTCGGGCAAAAACGGCCGCCACGACAAAGCCGATCGCCGAAACGACGCCGATGAGTCTTCTTTGAGTGCCGGTGTTGGTTGCCATGGACTTACTTTTCTACACTGACGACTTCTACCTTTGCATCGTCGAAAACCCGGAACGTAAATGCTTCTTCCACATTCCCTTGCCCCAGCTTCAAGTGCGCCGCTGAAAAAGGCTCCGAGCCACGAGTGGAATCAAAAGCAATCCAGTCTGTGCCAGACCAACATTCGACCCATGCATGGTAGTAGTAGGCATCTCCATCAAAAATCAGGCCACTGATGACCCTCGTGGGCACTCCTGCTGCTCGCATCAAGGTCGCGCACAAAACGGCGTGGTCTCGGCAGAGGCCCTCTTTGGTCTTCAGAACCTCGCGCGCGTCGCGCAAAACTCCGATCCCGGTGTTGGGTGACATGATCTGGAATACATGGCGAGTGATCCTGTCCGCAATCTTTAAGGTGTCATCGAGGTTCCCGACCAATTCTTTGGCTTTCGAGATCATCGCCGGGTCATCCGATGGGATGAGCATCGAGGGATTGAGAAACTCGGGCTGATCCTTTCGAGCTTGGGCCAGACTCACTCCCGACTCCCATTTTCTAGGGGAAATGGTCACTGTGAAAGCCGAACCGGAGGGTTCGACCCGTTGCTGAGAGTCGCTGATGAGCTTCGATGCCCCCGGCCCGGTTACCTTCAGCACGGCCTTCGAACTTCCTCCTGGATTCTTCGATCCCGGTTGAACTTTGACCTTTGAAATCTCCGCGAGGTCGATCTTCACCGTCTTTCCGGCCACGATGTTCATGGCCTTTGCCCGCGTTTCGGGATACATTTCCATCCCAAACGGCCCTTCGACTTTGGCGATCGAACCCGTACTGTCAAGGTATGCGAAGGTGGGCGTGCGAGGATCGGACACCTCGACCTTATCGCCCACGAAGTCTGAATCCCAGATCTTCACCTTGGTCTTCCCGTGAAAAATCACGGTGTTTGGCACGAGGGCCACGGTGAGAGGATCAAGAATCAGGAATGTGGACTTGGAGCCAGAAGCGCCTTGGCTCAGTTCACTGGCGCGGGCGATAGGATCATCGATGACTCGCTGCCCGGCAGGGACATCCAACACTTTTTTCCCCTTGGAGCCATTGTTGACCGTGTCGATAAAAATCCTCTGGCCCTTAAATTCGGCCACAAAAGTGCTGGACCGGCCCTGGGAGACATTTTTGAAATCCATCCGCAAGAGGTTTCCAGCGGAATCGATCCATGAGGTCGTCTCCATCCGGATATCCATCGCGGAGCCAATCATGTCTGTGGAAAAAACGTTGATGCTCCAAACTTTTGTAGCAGGTTTACCCGCAAACTTCTCTTCTTTCTGGACAGAACCCGAATACCCGACCTTCGACCCCTGAATGTAAATGCCCATCCAAGACTCGCTCGCAAGCGACGCCGAGGAGACAGACAGGGCGAGAAATACAGGAAAAAAGGTTCGACGCATTGGAAATCCTAATATAGAAACGGATACAAATCGCAAATTGCACCCGTTGTTATGAAAGCGACACAAATTGTGCCTACCCCGCGCAAACCTTTTCCCGTCCTGAGTAGTCTTTGGTCCCGTGGGGTTTTCGCTAAGGCCTCACGAAGCGCGTCTATATGTCCACCCTAGTCATTGTTGAATCCCCCGCCAAAGCAAAAACCATCTCCCAATATCTGGGGCATGGTTACGAAGTATTGGCCAGCTACGGCCACATTCGTGATCTTCCAGAGAGCGCGGACGATATCCCGGCGGACATGAAGAAGCACAAGTGGGCCAAGCTCGGGGTGAATGTAGAAGAGGACTTCGAGCCGCTGTATATCGTCCCAAGCGACAAAAAGAGACAAGTCGACACGCTGAAGAAGGCAAGCGTAGGGAAAACAAGGATCCTACTCGCGACCGATGAAGACCGCGAGGGAGAAAGCATCAGTTGGCACATCCTCCAAGTGCTCAAACCGAAAAAAGGAGTCGAGGTGAAGCGAATTGTCTTCCACGAAATCACTCCGGAGGCTATCCAAGACGCCGTGGCATCGCCACGCGCCGTCGATGAGAACTTGGTGAAAGCCCAAGAAACAAGAAGAATTCTCGACCGGCTGTATGGCTACAGCCTCTCGCCTGTGCTTTGGAAGAAGGTCGCGCCCCGTCTCAGTGCAGGGCGAGTTCAAAGCGTTGCAGTACGCCTTACGGTGATGAGGGAGCGCGAACGCCGGTCGTTCGTCAGCGCAACGTACTGGGACCTCGAAGCAGACCTGAAGGCGAAAAACGGGCCAATCTCCATGAAGCTGCAGGCTGTCGGGGGCGAAAGACTTGTTTCGGGAACAAGCTTCGATCCAACCACCGGAAAACAGACAGGCAAGGGGATTTGGCTGCAAGGCAATCAAGCCGAGAGCCTGAAAGAGGAGGCCACCTCCGCGAAACCTTGGAAGGTCGTGTCTGTTGAGACCAATCCGGGTACGGAGCGTCCCCCGGTTCCCTTCATGACTTCCACCCTTCAACAAGAAGCAAACCGGAAGCTCAAATTTACTTCGAAGCGCACGATGCAGATTGCGCAATCACTTTATGAAGGTATCGAGATGGGAGGTCAACGCGAAGGTTTGATCACCTATATGCGAACGGACAGCCTTCACCTTGCGGATCGCGCCGTGGCCGAGGCCCGAACCGTCATTGCGGACTTGTACGGCAAGGAGTACTTGCCGGCAAAGCCAAACACCTTTAAGACCAAGAACAAGGGGGCTCAAGAAGCCCACGAAGCGATTCGGCCTACCCACCCAGACCGTCGGCCCCAAGATGTGGCGAAGTATCTTGATCGGGACCAACTGGCCTTGTATGATCTCATTTGGAAGCGCACGATTGCCTGTCAGATGGTCCCCGCCCAAGTGGAGCGGACAACGGTCCTTGCCGAGGTCCCTACCTCGCAAGGGAACCTCCAGTTCCATGCAAGCGGAAAGAGCATCCGATTTGCTGGCTTTTTGAGAGCGTATGTCGAAGGCAGCGACGACCCTGATGCCGAGCTTGACGGCCGTGAAAAGATCTTGCCGGTGGTGGAAGTGGGCGAGGTCCTTGACCTGAAGGAACTCACCGCCGAAAGCCATACGACGAAACCACCCGCACGCTTCACCGAAGCGAGCTTGGTGAAGAGGCTTGAAGAAGAAGGGATCGGACGCCCGAGCACCTACGCAAGCATCATCTCGACGATTCAAGATCGTGGGTATGTGAGAAAGTCAGGGAATGAACTCATCCCGACGTTCATGGCTTTTGCAGTGACGGAGTTGCTCGAAGACCACTTCACCGAGCTTGTCGATCTGAAGTTTACGGCGGAGATGGAAGAAAACCTCGACGAGATTGCCGATGGAAAACGGCAATGGGTCAAGGAACTAAGAAACTTTTATGTCGGCACTGAGCAGCACCCGGGTCTGGAACTGCAGATCAAAACACGGCAGGAAGAGATTCCTTATCCCGCTTTGAAAATCGGGGACGCGCCCAGCGGAGAGCCAATTGTGGTTCGAGTCGGACGATTTGGCACCTATCTCCAACGTGGCGAGGGCGGCCCCGGGAATACAGCCCCCATTCCAGATGACGTGGCCCCCGCCGATCTCACCCTTGAGAACGCACTGATCCTTATTGAGACAAAGGGAGCCGGGCCGTCTGCGGTCGGCGTCCACTCTGCAACAGGCAAGAATGTCTTCTTCAAATCGGGACGCTACGGCGATTACCTGGAGGTGGAAGACGAGGGTGCCGAAAAGCCGCACCGCGTGACCCTCCCGAAGGAATTGAAAGGCGTTGAGCTTGCCCAGAACACCATTGATGATCTGCTGAAGTTTCCTCGTGACCTCGGCCCGCACCCAGAATCGAAGGAGCCGGTCTTGGTCGCGATTGGCCAATACGGGTCCTACGTGAAGTGTGGTCCTGAGAGTCGAAACGTGGAGGATTGGCGGAATGCGGTGACGATGTCGCTCGAAGATGCCATGACTTTGCTTTCCCAACCCAAGGGAGGCCGAGCGGCTCGGGGTTCTGGCGGATCCGTCTCCGCAATCCACGAATTCGGACCAGTGGAAGGACTTGCGGGTCCCGTCCGCGTTCTTCCTGGACGATTTGGCCCCTATGTCACCGATGGCAAAACCAACGCGACGATTCCTAAATCCATCAGTCCTGAGACGATTACCCAAGAGCAGGCCGTAGAACTGATTAAAGCGAAAATGGCCGCTGGACCTTCTACTTTCAAGAGGAAAAAGGTTGTCAAGCGCACGACCTCGAAAAAGAAATGAAACAAAAAGCAATCATGTTTTCCGCCCTCCTTTCCCTGTTCGGCATCGGGTGCAGCGCGCCTGTCGACCCGAAGCTTGCCCCCAAGAATGAAACCCTATACGACTTCACCATGAAGTCTATCGACGGAAAGGAAGTTCCTCTCAGCGAATACAAGGGGAAGGTCGTGGTAGTGGTGAACGTCGCCAGCAAATGCGGCTTGACTCCACAATACGAAGGCCTTCAGTCTCTCTACGCAAAGTACAAGGACAAGGGACTGGTCGTGCTCGGGTTCCCGGCAAATGACTTTATGGGGCAAGAGCCCGGCACGAACGAAGAGATCAAATCGTTTTGCTCCACGAAGTACAACGTGACGTTCCCGATGTTCTCGAAAATCACGGTCACGGGCGACGAAATGCACCCGATGTACCGCTGGCTGATCGCGAAGAGTGGCCGAGACGAGGCCATCGAATGGAACTTCGCAAAGTTCATCGTGAATCGAGACGGAAAGACCCTCAAGCGGTTTTCGCCTCGAACCAAGCCAGACGACAAGGAGTTTCTGGCCGCCCTCGATTCCGCACTCAACACCAAGTAATCCATGGTTCTCTCCGAGGTCCTTCACGCCCACATTCCTGTGCTCAGCGAGCAGTCTACGGTGCAAGACGCCGTGGACAAGATGGACGTGTATCAGTTCCCTGCTCTGGTCATCTGCGATGACCGGAGCAAGCCGATTGCGGTGGTCACCGAAGGCGACCTTTGTCGAGCCATCACCAGCACCGGCCAACTTCGGCACCTTGCGCGTCGGTCCGTCTTAGAGTTCTCTACTCATGGCCCCACCACCGCAGGGCCGGAAACCGAGATCAGCGACGCCTTGCATGATATGCTTTCTCGCGGATTGACGGTGTTGCCGGTGGTGAAAGAAAACGTTTTGCTGGGCATCGTCCTCCGTGTCGATTTAATGCAGGCAATCTTGTTGGATTCTGTGCAAACGTCGGTCGAATCCTCGTAGAAGAGGAGAATGGAAACGATTGTCAACGAAAACCAACTGACGGTGGGGCATCAGTTCCCAAACTTCTCCCTCCCCGATGAAAAGGGGGATATTCGCACGTTGAGCGATTTTGCCGGTCAACCGGTGATCTTCTACTTTTATCCGAAGGACGACACATCGGGATGCACCGCCGAGGCGTGCGCTTTTCGCGATTCAATGCCAGATTTTGGGTCCACACAGGTGGTCGGCGTTTCCCCCGACTCTGTGAAGTCTCACGCAAAGTTCGTTGCCAAGTACGAGTTGAACTTCCCGCTCCTGGCAGATACTGAGAAAACTCTTCTCGAAAAGCTGGGCTTGTGGGTCGAAAAATCGATGTACGGCAAGAAGTACATGGGCGTGGACCGAACCACGATCTTGGTCGGGGCCGACGGAAAAATCCTTGAGATCTGGCGAAAAGTGAAGGTGGATGGCCACGCTCAAGAGGTTCTCGCCGCCGTACAGAAAATCTAAGCCCCGTCACGGATGGAATCTGAGGGACCATGAGGATATAATGGTCCCACTGTGCCAGACATGAAGCAACATATCACGGAGTTGGCTCAACTCATGGACGAGTTTGGTCTTGACGAGGCGAAACTCTCGGGCGACGATTGGAAAATCGCCTTCAGTAAGCTCGATCCGCAGCCGACCGTCGTGACTGCTGGCGTTCCCATGGCTGCCTCCGCCGAGGCACCTGCCCCGAAGGCTCCAAAGCCTGCCGCGAAGAAGGCCGCCGCGGCCCCGGCTGGCACTCCCGTGTCGAGCCCGATGATGGGAATTTACTACAACACTCCCAGCCCTGGTTCACCTCCCTTCGTGAAAGAAGGTGAGGTTGTGCAGGCAGGCCAGGTCGTCGGCCTCATCGAGGCCATGAAAGTGTTCAACGAGATCGTCGCCCCCACGTCCGGCACCGTTTCTAAGATTGTTGCGACGAACGGCCAGCTCGTGCAAGTCAACGACGCTCTTCTCTTCATCGGCTAAATGAAGACGACAAAGATAGGGATTCTCGGCCTCGGCACTGTTGGCTCAGGCTTCGTTGAACTCGTGCAGAGCCAATCTCGGCAGATCGAGGAAAGGTGCGGAGTGCGTCTCGAAATCGTGGCCGCCTGCGTCCGCAACCTCGAGAAGTACAAGGAGCGCTTTCCATTCCCCGTCACCACTGATTGGCGAGAGGCCGTTCTCCCCGCCGATATCGTTGTCGAGGTCATGGGCGGGTTGCAAGATGCCGAGCAGGCTATCACCTCAGCCCTGGAGCATGGAAAAGGCGTCGTAACGGCCAATAAGGCGCTCATCGCGACCGCTGGCGCGGACCTTCTTTCGCTGAGCGAAACGACCGGCTCTCCTTTGCGGTGGGAAGCTGCCGTGGGCGGGGGCCTTCCGATCATTCGAGTGTTGGGCAGCTACCTCCGATCCCAGCCGATAGACAGGGTCGATGCGGTCTTGAATGGGACCACGAATTTCATGCTCGGAAAGATGGAGCACGGCGCGACGTATGATCAAGCGCTGGCGGAGGCTCAAGCGCTCGGGTTCGCCGAAGCAGACCCGACAAGCGATGTTGACGGATGGGACACGCTCTACAAGACGTGCATATTGGCTTCCATGAGTTGGGGCCAATGGGTCGATCCAAGCCAAATTACTCCCATTGGAATTCGGGGGATTGAACCTTGGATGATGGAGATCGCCGCGAAAGAAGGAGCTTCAATCAAGCTTGTTGGATCGGCTTCGAGATTGTCCGATGGAAAGGTCAGGGTGCAAGTAGGGCCCACATGGATTCCTCAGATCAACCCCCTCGCGAACCTTGCTGGGCCAGAAAACGGTGTAGCGATCGGCACCGGAACGGTGGGACCACTCCTGATCAAAGGAGTGGGTGCCGGCGGGCACCCGACGGGTTCCGCCGTCCTCGCGGACGTCATCGAGCTTGCGATGCTCGGCTCTCATGCGCCATTTATGGGTTGGAAGAACGAACGTGCGGCCATGAGCACTTCTCCCGAAGGACAAAAGTCCTTGGCACTTTCTAAGACCCAAGGCATACTAAAGGGCGACATCAAACTCCCCGACGACGCGACTCTTCTTTTCGACCTATCATGATAGAAGTTCAGAATCTTACCAAGACATTCAGCGACCCGAAAACAGGGCCTTTTCACGCCGTAGACGGAGCCACGTTTAGTTCTGATAATGGTCAAATCTTGGGCCTGATCGGCGGAAATGGAGCCGGAAAGACGACGACTCTTCGAATTCTGGGCACCATGTTGAAGCCCTCCTCCGGCAGCGCCCGTGTGAACGGCTATGACGTCACAAAGGATTCCATGGAGGTGCGTCGCAACCTCGGTTTCCTGAGCACTTCCACGGCCCTCTACGCGAGGCTAAAGCCCACGGAGATGCTCGCCTACTTTGCCGAGTTGTATGGTCTGGGCGCAAAAGAATCGAAGGCAAGAATCGATGAACTGGTGGAGCGACTGGGAATTCATGAGTTCGCCGACCGGCTGTGCGACAAGCTCTCGACGGGGCAAAAACAGAAGGTTTCAATTGCCAGGTCCATCATTCACGACCCCACGGTAATCATCTTCGATGAACCGACCACGGGTCTGGATGTCGTGACAAGCCAGCTCATCCTGGAGTTCATCGAAGACTGCAAAGTGAAGGGCAAAACCGTGATCCTGAGCACCCACATCATGAGTGAGTGCGAGCGGCTTTGCGACAAGGTGTCGATCATCGACAAAGGAAAGATTTTGGCGTCGGGCACCATTCCCGAACTGATGGCCCAGACGGGGACCCACAATTTTGAGAAGGCGTATCTAAGCGTCATCGGTTACGACCGCGAGAAAGGAGCTGGAGAATGATCAAAGTAGTTTTTCTGAAAGAGCTTCGAGAGATGCTTCGAGATCGACGGGTGATCTTCGGGGCCTTTGTCATGCCTGTTCTCGTGATTTTCTTGATGATGCGACTCTTCAGCGTCATCGGATCGTCGGTCGAGGGCAAAAAGGCCACCAAGATTGCGGTCGTACAGACAGAATCTGGGAAGACGCTTGCCGATGGACTCACTAAGTCCACGCTTTTCGAAATCCAATCAGTGGCCACGGCGGAAGAAGCCAAGGCGTTGCTGGAAAAGAGTAAGGTCAAAGTCGCTCTCAACATCATGGACAAGCCCAACGATGCCGGGCAATTGGATGTTCGGGCGATGTATCTCGGCGACGAGAATCTGAGCATGATTGCGCTTTCGCGCCTGCGAGAAGTGATCGAACAGACAAACAAGGTCGCCACGCAAACGGTTCTCCAGGCTCAAGGAATCTCCGCCGAGCAAGCGGAGCCAGTCAAACTGACGCCTGAGGATGTGTCCTCCGCGAAGAAGGGGGCTCTGGACTCGATGATGGTCTCCATGCTTCCCTACCTCATGATTTTGTTCATGTTCGCGGGTGGGATGAGCATCGCGAGCGATCTGGTCGCGGGTGAAAAGGAACGTCAGACCTTAGAGACGCTCCTGGTGGCTCCGGTGAAACGAATTCATATCGCGGCCGGAAAGCTTGGGGCGATGTCCATCTTTTGCGTTCTCACGGGGGCGTCCAGCGTCTTTGCGCTTGCCCTCATTAGCATCACCGACAAGACCGGCGGCAAGATGATGTTTGGCAGCGGGGTGGGACTTGGAGTCCTCGAACTCGCCCAGATTCTGATGCTCCTTTTCAGTCTCGCATTGCTCTTTGCAGGGCTGTTGCTCGCGATTTCGTCTTGGGCAAAGAATATGAGAGAGGCGCAGACCTACATGGCTGTCGCGAACTTCTTCGTGATCATGCCCGCCGTGTTTAGCCAGATCATCGGCTTTACTGAGGCTGGGCAGCAATTGTGGGTCCGACTCGTGCCGGTTTTGAACGTTGCGGTGGCGTTTCGCGAGATTCTTCTTGGGAAAAACGCTCTCACCGGCGTCCTCATTGCCACCGGAATGAACCTGGTGCTCGCGGCGGCGTTGCTTCTCATGGCCAATCGGCTCTTTAACGATGAAAGAATCCTGGCGAGGACCTAACCAGGCTTCGTCCACTCTTGAACGTCGAAGAACGGCAACCGCATCAGTGTGGGCATCTCCTTGGCGATGATTTCAGGGTCGCCAAGGGGCTCCTCATAGAACGTGAGTCTCAGGCCCGCCGCTAGATAGGCCTTCATGTAGGTTTCCATAGGACGGTGCCAATTCAAGACGTTGATTCCGTACCAAGATTGGGGAGTCGCGGTCTCTTCTCGGTAGCGGTCAAGCCGGTAGTGCGTGAGGCCTCCGCTCGCGTCTTTCTCCCAGCCGGACCCGGGCGTCGTCACCATCGGCAAAAGATTGGCTACCAGCAGTCGCCCGCCTGGCTTAAGAACCCGAGCGGCCTCCGCGATGCATGGATACACGTCGGCGACATCGATCCAAACCAAGTAGCTGACCACGAGATCGAATGACTCATCATCGTACGGGAGGTCTTCGGCAAATCCCACTTCGTAGCTGGCGCCTCCGAGGCGTTCCGCTTCCTCAATCAACTCTGGAGTAGGATCAATGCCAAAGACCGTGGCCCCTTGCTGGCTCAGCATTCGGGAGAATCTCCCTTCCCCGCACCCGAGATCGAGGACCTGGAGACCCGCGACATCGCCCGCTTGTCTGAGCATCGCCGGGTCCAAAACATATTTTCGATTCCGGTCTTTGGGGAGAAACTCAATCCATGCGTCCGCGCTTTCTCGCCACCCTGTATCGTAAGTCACGTGAGCTATTTTAGCCGCAGTGACACAGGTAAGATGGCGAAATTATGGCCCTCGACGCATACGCATACTCGATTGACGACACCGGGTTTCAAATCGAAACCGCGCTTGGAACGGTTTCTGAAGAGCACCTTGACAGCAAAGCGCTTCCGACGATGATGAGCGCACGAGAAACGATGGTTCACTTGTACGAGGTGTACCAAGCGTTCTTGACGGAAGCCAGCGGCGGAAAGCACGAATGGGGCGCGTACGAAGTGCCTGCAGAGATTCAGGCCGACATTCGCAACCAATGGATTGCCCACCGTAGAAAGGCCGTTGAGGTGGCTCTCGCCACTGAGGATGAGAACGTGGCGAAGATGGCCATGGCCTTCATCGCCGTGCATGATGCCTACCACGTCGGCCAAGTTTGTGCGAATCGAATCGCTCTCGAGCCTGACTTTAACCCGTACATGATCTATCGGCACTAGACTGGAGTCTAAGGTTTTCCCGTGAAGCTGGTATAATAAGGGCATCTCACACGATCAGGTTGCTCCCAGGGTCGGACTTTGTCCGGAAGGGAGCGTGAACAAGGCCTGTTCGGCGGAAGGAACCCAAAACATAATGGCAAGACTCAGCATGAAAGAGCTTCTTGAGGCCGGCGTCCACTTCGGACACCAGACCAAGAAGTGGAACCCGAAGATGAAGCGATACATCTACGGGGCTCGAAACAAGATCTACATCATCGACCTTCACCAAACCATCAAGCTGTTTGAAGATGCGCTTGAGTATGTGAAGCAGATCGTCGAAAACGGTGGCACCGTTCTTTTTGTCGGTACCAAGAAGCAAGCGCAAGCTGCGATCAAGGAAGCCGCGACTCGATCCGGTCAATACTTCGTCTGCGAGCGATGGCTTGGTGGAATGCTCACCAACCAGAAGACGATCCAAGGTCGAATCAATCGCCTGAAGGAACTCGATCGCATGATCGATGAAGGCTACATTGAGCGACTGCCGAAGAAGGAACAGCTGAAGCGAGGCGAAGAGCGCGAGAAGCTGAACCGATATCTGGAAGGCATTCGAAACATGACCGGCATGCCGAGCGTGATGTTCGTGGTCGACCTGAACAAGGAAAGCATCGCCGTGAAGGAAGCCAAGAAGCTTGGTATCCCCATCGTGGCCGTGGTAGACACCAACTGTGACCCAGATCTGGCTGATGTCGTGATCCCAGGAAACGACGATGCGATTCGAGCAATCCGCTTGGTGACTCAAAAGTTTGCTGACGTGATCCTCGAAGGTCGCCCGCTCAGCGATGAGTACACAGAAGGCACCGTCGAAACAGACGCGGCTGAACTGGACGACTCAGTCATCCCCATCGACGAAGAACTCATGAGAGCCTTCGCCGGAGAAGAGGAAACGGGAGTCGCTCCCGCCTAATCTCGAAACTCGAATTACGGCTGGGCGCTCTCGATTTCACTGAAATCAGGGCGCTTTGCCTTGAATACCCCCTCACAAAAACAACTCGGAAACAAGACAATGTCAATATCTGCAGCTCTCGTAAAAAAGCTTCGTGATGAAACTGGTGCTCCTATGATGGAGTGTAAGGCCGCGCTTGAAGAAGCGAGCGGTGATTACGAACAGGCCAAGGACCTTCTTCGCGAGAAGGGGAAAGCGGCCGCAACCAAGCGCGCCGGACGCGCCACTAGCGCCGGTCGAGTGGCCCTCGCGGTCAGCAGCAACCACCAAGCCGTGGGCGCTGTTGTTCTGGAGTGCGAAACTGACTTCGTATCCAGCAACGAGAAGTTTGCGGAAATCGCGAACGAACTTGCTGAGCTCTTCCTGCACCAAGCACCTGGCGCCGATCCCCTTTCTGTAAAGAAGGGAGACAAAACGGTCGCTGAGATCATCGAAGGCGCTGTGGCCGTGATTCGCGAGAACATCAAGCTCGCCAAGGCGGTTCAACTCACTTCGGATAGCAACTCCTTCGCCACGTACGTCCACCACGACAACATGAAGGCTGTCATCGTCGAGGTCGAAGGCACTCCCGCCAACGGCCACGATGTGGGCCGAAAGGTTGCCATCCAAGCGGTGGCCTATCCTGGCGCTGCGTTCATCAACAAGGAAGATATCCCTGCTGAGATTCTTGAGAAGGAAATCTCGATCGAGAAGGCACGAGCCATCGAATCTGGGAAGCCAGAGAACATCGCAGAGAACATCGCTCGCGGAAAGGTGAACAAGGAGTATGTCCAACAGGTCGCTCTCCTCGAGATGCCTTTCTATGCAGACAGCAGCAAGACGGTTGGAGCTTTCATTGCCGAAGAGAGCAAGGCTTCGCCAGTCAAGATCGTGTCCTTCCACCGGTTGGCGGTGGGCGAAGGCAGCGACGAATCGGAAGACTGAATCTAGGTCCAGTCGATCTGCAATCGGGGTGGTTTCACGCGAAGCCACCCCGATTTCTTGTACTAGCGAAGGCCAAAAGCGTGAATTCCAAAAGGTAACCTGTAGGCATGTCATCCAATGCCATTGAGCAAATCCATGCTTGGCTTCGCAACAACGAACAAGAACTCTTAGATAACTACCGAAAAATGCTCCGCATCGCCAGCGTGGAGGGCGACGCCGCTCCCAACGCTCCGTTCGGACCCGAAAACCGAGAAGCCCTCGATCTGGCTCTCCAGCTCGGCTCGGAATGGGGGATGCAAACCAAGGACCTTGAGGGTTTTTGCGGTTACAGCGAGTTTGGAAATGGAGAAAAGCTCGTGGCCGTGTTTGGCCACCTCGATGTTGTCCCGGTCGGCCCTGGCTGGAAAAATGGCCCGTTCGATGCCGATATCGTTGACGGCTATGTGGTGGCTCGCGGAGCGGTGGATGACAAGGGGCCGACGATGGCCGCCTACTACGCCGCACGCGCGATCAAGGAGATTTGTGGGGATGACATCGGGGGGCGCCTCAGAGTCGTCTTCGGATGCGACGAGGAGTCGGGTTTCAAGTGTATCGAGCGATATGTGCAGACCGAAGAGGCTCCAACCTATGGCGTCGCACCGGACGCAGGATGGCCACTCATTCACGCTGAGAAGGGCATCGCCAACTTCATCGTCAAGGTTCCGCTCTTCGGAAAGTCTTTGCGTCTGAAGTCGATTGTAGGCGGACAACGACCGAACATCGTGATTGACACAGCCCAGGCCACTCTGGACGTCTCTGAAGCCGTCCTAGGCTATGTAGAGGGCAAAATTGCCGAGGGATGGGACCGGAACATCTCCACCTCGTGGAATGGCTCGGAATTGACGATCCAAGCCCAGGGCAAGGCGTCGCACGGTTCGTGGCCTTTTGGAGGCGACAACGCCGCGATTCGCATCATGAGATTCCTCATGGAAATCGCACCGCTTGAAGACCAAGAGGCGTACACAGAACTCTTTGAAATGACCCACATCGGTGGCTTGGGAATCGGAATCGACGGTCGTGATGAGATCACCGACCTGACTTGCAACCTCGGGATCATCGAGACCATCGATGGAGCCTTGATCAAGACGTACAACGTTCGGTACCCGGTGACATGGAAAGGTCCAGACCTGAAGGCTCGTTGTGAAGCTCACCTTGCCAAGCTCTGCGTCTCAGCGACTCTCGCGGACTTCACGGATTCGAAGCCCCTCTACTTCCCTCTTGATCACCCTCTGGTGAAGATCGTGTGCGACAGCTACACCGAGGAAACGGGCGATACGACGAGGAAGCCAGGCGTGATGGGCGGCGGTACGTACGCAAGAGCCGTCCCGAACACGGTTGCGATTGGAACCGGATGGCTGGGCGATGGCGAGGCCCACCAAACCGATGAAAAGTGCGCGATCGAGTCTCTCTACAAAATGAGCCGAATCTACGCAACCATCCTCTATCGCCTACTGCAGTCCAACTAAGAAGGCTGTAAAAGTACAGGACCTTCACAAGAGGTCTTGTACTTTTACCGGGCAGATTCGAGTACCATTGGAATTGCGAGTGCGTTTTTCGATGGATCAAGCTGCCGCATTTCGAGAGAAGTTTGGATTCCCCCACGAACACACGGAGGTTGCCTCGGGGCGTGTCAACCTGATCGGGGAGCATATCGACTATCAAGGGGGAGTTGTTTGTCCGGTTGCGATAGACCGCACGCTCACGATTCTTGCTGGGCGGAACGGCCGCTCTCTGGTTGTTGAATCGACCTCCGAGACCAGTGAGCCCCTTGCAGTGGAGGCCACTCAATGGCTGGCTCAAAGCTATGGAGTCGAACTTCCCGCTTGGAGCCTCCTGATCGATAGTACGGTCCCGGTAGGAAGTGGCCTCAGTAGCAGTGCGGCCCTTCTCGTCGCTCTCATTCGATGGTTTTCTCAAGTCCACTCCCTCGAAGTGACCGACGAGGAGATTCCCGGCTTGGTACAGACCCTCGAGCACGAAGTACGCGGTGTCTCGTGCGGTTTGATGGACCCCACCGCGATTGTCTTTAGTCGGCCTGGACACTTTCTGAGATTCCACGCGCAGACCAGGGCCAAAATCTTCATCCCTTTTCCGTCGACGGCTCGTTTGATCATCTTCGATACGGAGACACCTCGCTCTTTGACTGGTTCGGACTACAACCGATGCGTGCGTTTGGCGGGGCGGGCTGCGGAGAAGCTTCAGGTGGAGAGTCTGGCCGAGTATCGCTCGGGGAACGAGCATCTGTTGTCTCATGACGAGGCTCTTGTTGTGGCCCACCACAAAGGAGAGGGCCGACGGGTCGAGGAGTTCTGCCGCGCCATGCAGGATTCCGACCTCAACACAGCAGGAAGGCTGATGAAGGAGAGCCATGGGAGTCTGCGAGATAATTTAGGCGTCTCTTGTAATGAGCTTGAGTCCTTCGTTGAGATCGCGAGCCAATGCGAGGGAGTGTTTGGGGCGCGCCTTACCGGAGCAGGATTCGGGGGATGCGGAATCGCCCTGGTGGAGGCGAAGGCCGCGCAAACCGCGTGTCAATCTATCAATCAACATTTTCAAGGGCGTCACAATCGTGGCCAAGGCTGGGTTTCAGACATGGGTTTTTTGACTCCAGACACCTAAAATAGAGAGAGAATCCTAGCAACTTTACCGAGGAATCGGAACAAGCGCACCGAAATAGGCTACCAACGATCAGGCTTCTTTAAGGAGCCCCTAAAAAAGAGGAACGATCATCATTATTTACTTCAGCTATGGGAATTCAAAATCTGAGATTTTTTCCGATTTCGGAAAAATCATCTCAAATTTCCCAGGTGTGATGGAATCTATTATTCGGCGGCAACTGAGAAATTCACAGGGGTGGGTTCATGGCAATGCCTAGTACAACTAGATCGGAAATGTCTCCGCGAGGGGTTCGACTTACACCAACTGAGGTGAAGGTTTTAAGCCTTATCGCGCAAGGACACAGTAGTAAAGAAGCGGCTGAAAAGCTGGTGGTCTCGAAACGGACTGTCGACTTCCATTTGGCCAATATTTACGACAAACTACAAGTGAACAATCGAGTTCAGGCGCTTCGCATGGCGACGCGACTTGGCTTGATTCCGTTCGAGCCGATTTTCGGCCACGGCTTTGGCGAAGCTTAAGCACGGGTAGAAGATCAAAGAGAGTGCTCTCCGCATGCGGAGGGCATTTTTCTTGTATCGTATACGAGTGTTCGGTTCGATCCTCTCGTGGCTCTTCCCTCCTCGGTGCGCGATATGCGACCAGATCGGACGGGCGTCACTCTGCGAGGACTGCAGGAAGCTCTGCGAGAGCGCCTCGCAGCCGATGCTCTCTTTCGAACAAGGACACCAAGACCTTGAGGCGAGAATCTCCACGTTGCGGTACGAGGGCCCGATTAGAACCGCAGTCCTCCGGTTTAAGCACAGCCGAGTCACGGCGTTGGGAGCGCCCCTCGCGCGGCTCCTGGCTGAGGCGTACGCTACGTACGAACCAGCGACGAAACCAGATGTCATCCTGCCGGTGCCCATCCACTGGCGCAGGTGGTGTGTTCGGGGCTTCAATCAAGCCGAATGGCTGTGCAAGGAGCTTCCTCAAGAGAAGGTGGTGAAGAATCTCGTTCGCCGCGTTCGATACACGCGGTACCAGTTTCGCCTCTCTCCCTCCGAAAGGGAGTCGAACCTAAAGAACGCCTTCCAGGTGCATTCAATGGAAGGAAAGCGGGTGTTGCTCATCGACGATATCTACACGACCGGGGCCACGGCGAGGGAACTCGCCCGTACGGTCAAAGCCGCGGGGGCCACGTGGGTCGGAATTCTCACCCTTGCCGTCGCCGAACTGGATTCTGAAAAGAAAAAGGGGCACCCCCTCAAAGTGCCCCCTGGTAGTTCGAACGATTAAGCAGTCTCAACCGAAACCGGTTTCGGTCTCGGCACAAGCACCTAGTGAAGGACTGCGGCTTCGTTCGCGAGATAAGCTGTCAACTGTTCAAGATGGTACATGTCGTGCGCGATCATCGACGCGGCATAGCTCAGAACATCAGTTTCTTCGCCCTTCGGGTCGAAGCACTTGGTGTGAAGCTGCTCATCGGTCAGATCGCGAAGAAAGTCAAGGGTCATGATCCTTCGGGATTCAAATACTTCCCCCTCGTGATAAGGATCTTTTTCGTTGTAATGGTGTTCGACAACCCGCTCATCCACATTGATGGGAACCATTTTGTAGCCGGGTTCTTGAATCGCCTTTCGCATTCGGCCGAGATGAACTTCCTCGATGTCGGCGAGGTGAGCAAGTACTTCCCTCGCTGTGAACCGATTGGTTTCTAGCCTCTCATCGAGACGATCCTTTGGAAAGACACGAAGCAAACGAGCGACCGCTTTTGGTCCAGACTCCAAGGAGTGGAAGATGTATCTCTTCATCTCCTTCACTTTACAAGATATTTCCTTGATCTGTGAGGGGGGAATCAAAGTTTTTTTCGCAAGATTGCTTCAGACCTACCTAGGCATCATGGCTGTGAGCCTCTGGCCCTGGGCTTGCGCCGCAGAAATGGCCTGCTCCATCCGAAGGAACTTTGCCCGCAGTTGTTGCTCTCGCACGACCAAAGTTTTCTCTAGAGAGTCGATCTGGTCATCAAAGTCGTCCAGCTGAGCTTGGAGCGAGTTTTCGGCGGCCGAAAGCAGACCCGTGTTGGTAAGAAGATAGTTGTCTACCCTCGTACTCAGAAGAGCGGCTGACCCTTTGGTGAAAACCATGTTTCCAACCGCACCGGTCGTGGTGCCGGTGTATTGAATCTGCATCCCATTTGTGGTCGCGTTCGTGGTCTTGTCGGTCTTCGCCGTGAGAAATTGTCCAGAACCAGTCGTCGGTTCTCCGTTGATGGTGCCTTCTACATCCACACCCGCAACGACGGTCGCTTGGCCGGATGTCCCGATGCCGGAATTATTGGTTGCGGCCGCCAGACTACTGGTGACGGTGAAGTTTCCGGGCGTCCCAAACCGAGACGCAGTCATCTTGAGCTTTCCACCCTCGATGCTCGCGGTCACGACGTCTTTCAGTGAACTGTCGCTGTTGATCTGGTTGACCATCGACTCGAGCGAAGTGCCGGCGGAGAAAATCAATGCCTTGGATGTTGTTCCGAGCGCGCCACCCGTGAATGTAAGAATTTCTTGAGCAGCAAGGTTCCCAGACATCGCCGTGCTGGCCGTGGTGGTCTGCTTTGTAGCGACCTTGGTGATGTTGATGGCGTATCCGGCAGGTCCGGAAGGCACTGTGTCGCTACTAGAGCTTACGAACGTCAGCGCGGTGTTTGAACCCGTTCCGCTCGCACGGAAAAGGTTCGATACGGCCGTCGGATTTGCCAGAAACGCCTTATCAAAGGTCGCTTCATCCATCTTTAGCTTCGTTCCGCCGTCGGTCGTGATGCCGACTTGTGCCAAATTTTGCAGGCTTCCGGTAAGTCCCGAGATGTTCGAGAGCGCCGTGGTATTCAATTCGCTCAAAATCTGTCGAGTCGTAAAGTCACCGAAGAGCGGACCGGAAGCGAATGTCTCCTTATCGAACTTCGAGTTGTCCGCCACGAAATCGGCGACCTGGTTGTAAGCCTCGATAAACGCCTTGACCTTCGTCTTGATCGCCCCAGAATCGCGGCTGATCGAAAGATTGGAGGTCTTTCCATTCGTAGAATCGGCCTGAAGCAATGTCAAGGTCGCGCCTGGAATCGCGGTGTTGATCGTATTTGAATCTGAGGACAGACTGATTCCATCGAGCGAGTATTTCGCATCTTGAGCTCGAACAAGCTCGTTCGTGGGTTTCAAAATTCCGAGATCGAGAAGCACGTTCCCAGAGTCGCCGGTAGAGGGAGTAAACCCGCCTCCAGTGATCTCAAGTCGATATACGGTTCGTCCCATCTCTTGAGAACTCACCACTTGAGCGGAGACTTCGTCGAGACTATCGATCTTCGCCGCAAGCGATGTCAGCGTATCTGTGGACGCGTCGATCTCAACCGATTGGCCGTTGATCGTGACGGTTTTAGGACCGCCCGAAGTAAATCCTAATTGAGACGCAAGAGTCGCAGAGGAACTTTCCAGGGCAAACGACTGCATCCCATTCGTGATGGCAGACCGAACGGTCGTGCTCGTAAACCCAAGAGAGGCGAGGGCGCCGCCAGAAACATTCTCCAATCGAATGTTGTTCATGGCTCCGGCTTTGTCGCTGGAAAGGTTCAGGTATGCCTTCCCGGTGCCACCGTTGATCACGCTCGCGGTGACTCCCGCCTTGGCGTTGTTGATCTTCTCCGCAATTTGAATCAGGTTCTCGGAATCGGTCACGGAAATTTCGGTGCCATTGACCTTGAATGTCCCCGTGAGGCCGAGAGCGGATGTCGTATCTTGCTGGGCGGTAGACCCGACCTTTTGTGCCTGCGCAAGCTGGAAAGTCTTGAGAGCGTAGATACCGGGGCTCGCGGCATCGCTCCCGGAAAGGGTTGCAACATCGGTCACGCTGCTGGTTGCGGTGACAGAGTTGAACGCGGCGAAGCCATTGAGCGCGGACGCCGCAGATCGGAAGTTGCTCAAAGTCCCTCGAAACTGAGAGTAGAGGTCCTTTCTTTGGTTGACCCCAAGCTTTCGCCGTTCGATTCGGGTGCCTTGCTGGCGTTGCAGATCGATAAGGCGGTTGACAATGTTTTCGGTGTCAATACCGCTTCCTAATCCTGCAAAGCTGATTCCTGCGCTGTTTCCTAGGCTCATCCTGAGTTCCTCGCTGGTTTCCATCCATTGGAATCCAAGAGAATCTTTCCACTCTTGGATTCGGGAGGGTCCCCGTAGTAAGTCTTGATTTCTCTAACCGCTCAACAATCCGATCATGTCTGACGCAGATTCCAGCTTTTGCTGAGTTTCCTCGAGCACGAGTTGGAAATCCTTTGTCGAAAACTTCATCCATTCGAGAACAAGTGGGTCGATCTGTTCGACCTCGCCCCAGCTCTCTTTCGGCTTAATGGCGACTCGTGCGATTCGGTCTCCGGCGTGTACCGCGTAGAGTGACGGGATGGGATCTCCCCCAAACGGCCCTTCGTGCCTTCCCACGAGGAGGCAGAGATTCTCGGGGAACTTCCAAAGCACCCCTAGCTGTTGACCGAGTTCAGCGTGGTGAACCCCAAACGCTCGCGATTCGAAGTCGCTGATTTGGCCACCCTCGGTATTCGCCTTTGTCCAAATCGCTTCATAAGGCTTGCTGTACTGAGCGGCCAGGAAGAGCGCCCCGACATTGGAGAGCAATCCACCCGAGAATACAAAATCGTGTTCCTTGAGTTCGATTCGGCACCGGCGAGCGACGATCTGTGCGGCAGCCCCCGTCGCAAACGCATGCTTCCAAAGCTCCATATGGATCGCCTTAATGGCGGGAGATGTCGCCGAAAACAGTTTTGCGCTGCTTAAGCTGAGAACCAAGTTTCTGACTTGCTCGAACCCAAGAATCAAGACCGCTTGGCTCAAGCTCGAAACCTGACTTTCAAGGCCGAAGTAAGGAGAGTTCACCACACGGAGAACCTTGGTTGAGATCGCTTGATCGGTTGCAATGTACTTTTCGACTTCATCGGCCCGGCTGTTTTCATCGCCGGTTAAAGTCAAAATCTTGCTCACTGCCATCGGCATAGGTGGCAGATCTTTCATAGCCCGGTCCAGGGTGACCAGTTGCGCTGATTTCTTAGTTGCTGGTTGCGACATCAATACTCCTTTACTTTCCAATTAAAGTGTTTACGTCCATGATGAGGGCGACATTGCCATCACCGAGAATCGTGGCTCCACTCACGCCCGGGACGTCCCCACAGTAGCGACTGAGAGACTTGATGACGACCTCTTGCTCGCCGATGAGCCGGTCGACAACCAAACCTACACGTTGCTCTGCAAGTCCTACAATCACGACATACAATTCCTTGTCCTTTTCATTGTCGGCAGGTCGTTGGCCAGAAAACACACTCTTTAATCGAATGAGTGGTGTTGTCACTCCACGAATGACAATGACCTCTTGCTTGTTCACCTTTTGGATGCTGGACTCTTCGACAAGAAGAGTTTCGACCACGCTGCCGAGAGGCACGACGTAGACAGTTTGCAAAATTTGAACCAGGAGACCCCGGATGATGGCGAGGGTGAGTGGCAATCGGAATGTGAACTTGGTTCCGACACCGAGATTCGTTTCAAGGTCAATGATTCCGCCCAAGCGTTGAAGGTTGGATCGGACGATGTCCATTCCCACGCCTCGACCCGAAACCTCAGAGACTTCGGCGGCGGTGCTGACGCCGCTGGCAAAAATGAACTGGAGAATCTCTTTTTCAGAAAGTCGATCGGCCGCTTCTGCCGTCGTCAAACCGTTGGAGATGGCCTTCGCCTTCACTCGCTCAACATCGATTCCGCGACCATCATCCACGATTTCGATGACGATATGGTTTTCTTGGTGGCGCGCACTGATCGTGACGGTTCCCTGGCGAGGCTTCCCGGCCGCCTCGCGGGCGTCGGGGGTTTCTAGACCATGGTCAAGAGAGTTTCGCAGAACGTGAAGCAGGGGGTCTCCGATGACCTCGATGACGCTTCGGTCGAGTTCTGTTTCGCCCCCGAGCATCTCCAGCTTTACATCCTTGTCGAGCTTTTGAGCCAGATCGCGGATGACCCGAGGGAATCGGTTGAACACCGTTTCGATCGGCATCATTCTCGCCTTCATGATCTGGTCTTGAAGATCGCTTGTGATTCGTGCAATGTGACCCACCGTCTCTGCCAAGGCATCGATGCAGGCATCTTCATACTTCGCAGACAGATCGGCGCCTAACTGAGCAATCCTCGTGCGGTCAATGACGAGTTCGCCCACAAGATTCATGAGGTTATCGAGGCGACTGACATCGACCCGAACGGTCTGCCCCGAATCCGGCTTTTTCCCAGAGTCTGTCACCGGAGTTGGTGCCTTTTCTGACGGCTCCTGCGCAGGCCGCTGGAGGATGGGCAATGGTTTTTCGGGTTCGGGTGTCGAACCAGCTTCTTGATTCGCCGGTGTGGACTCCACTGCAGGTGGAGTTGGCAACGCCTTCCCTTCTTCCCACGGCGAGACGTCCCACCAGGCGAGGTCACCGATAGCCCCGACACTCTTTTGAAATTCTTCGAGAGGGGATTTGAGCGAGAAGAACAGTCGGAAGTCTTGCTCGAACAGTTCTTCTTCTAGATCCTCGCGACTTGGGGCGCATGCAAAGAGTTCCCCATGTTCCTCGATCAGGCTCGTGATCATGAACACGCGGACGAATTTCATCACGCAGTCATCGACGAGGCGGAAAGACCCCACAAAGATCTGCGTATCCGTCGTTGCCGCAAGCGCATCTTCGAGTTCTGGGGCCAGTGGTTCGAAGAACAACCCGGTTTGGGGCGTTTCAACGGCCGGGCTTGTGACGACAGTGGAGCCGCCAGCCGCTCCTCCCTGATAAATCGTTTGGAGATCGGCAACCAATGTCGCGTCTGAGATTGATTCCTTATTCCCCGACGCAATTTGCTCCTTCATCTCGGAGAGGCAATCGAGACAGCGGAAGAGAGCATTGACGATATCAGTATTGATCTGAAGCTGATTCGATCGCAGAGCATCGAGAACGCTTTCCATTTCGTGCGTCAGCTCGGCCATGCTCTGGAAATCCATGGCCCGGCTGCTCCCTTTGAGCGTATGCGCCGCGCGGAAGATGATTTGCATCCGCTCGGAAGAGGGGTCTTGCTCTAGTTTGATGAGTTCCTGCTCAAGGATCTCAAGTTGTTCTTCGCCTTCTTGCAAGAAGAGGGCGAGATATTGCGACATGTCCAGTTCAGAACTCATGGATGTAGGTTGAAATTCCTTTGCTTTAGGCTGCGAGGGCCTTGTCTAAGTCGAGTAGGGTGATGAGTCCGCCCGCGTGCTGTGCGACTCCTCGAACAAACTCAGTGCTGAGCTTGGTCACCATTTCTGGCGCGTCTTGAATATCTCCCTCGGCAAGAGAGACCACCTCTCGAACCGCGTCGACGACGATGCCGACATTGCCTGAATCTGAATCCACGACGATGATTCGAGTCGTATCTGTATCTTCTGCTTGGCCAAGACTGAGGCGCATGCGCAGGTCGACTACGGGAATGGTTTTTCCACGCAGGTTCACGAGACCCCGAAGATGGGACTCGGTGCGCGGGATAGGCGTGATTTCTCGCAACCGGATGATCTCATTCACGCGGAAGATATCGATTCCAAAAAACTCATTGCTGAGCAAAAACACCACGGATTGCTGTTCGCCGTGGGTACTGGCTGTTGTTGACATAGTCGTTTCCATACGCTCTCTAGGAAACATATTCGGCAACCCCACTCGATAACTTTACGGGCGAATGGGCCCAATCCTCGGGTACACCCCCACTTTGTGGCAATCCCCCAGATCGTGGCTCTCGACCTTGATGGAACCTCCCTCAACGACGACCGTGAGTTAGCCCCGGAAACACTGGACGCCATCGTCCGTGCCCACGAAAGCGGTCTGGAGATAGTCTTTGCCAGCGGAAGAATGGCCCTGAGCATCGAAACCTTTGCTCGGCAGGTGCCCGTGCCGATTCACCTCGTGAGTAGCAACGGCGGGTATGTAGAAACAGCGGCCGGAAAAGAGATCTTCCATAAGCCTCTCTCTGACGAGATGGCCACGTGGTCCGTTGATTACGCAGCCAGAAACAGCCTGCATCTGCAGGGATATCGCAAACGGCAAGCCATGAGCCTCAGTGACGGACCGTTTTACGATCTTTATGTCGCGAGGGTAAAAGGCGTGAAACCGGACATTGTGGATTCCACGGAGTTTCTCCAAGGAAGTCTCACCAAAGTTCTGTTTCTAGATCACCCTGAGGTGCTCGACAGCCACGAGGTGGCGTTCCAAGACCTTCTTCCCCACGATCAGGTTCATGTCGTGCGGAGCGAACCGGACTATCTGGAACTTTTGCCCCCATTTGTGAACAAGTCCGTAGGCTTATCGATGCTACTTCGCGAACTTGGTTACGAAATGCGGGAACTAGCAGCCATCGGAGACTACTTGAATGACTATGAAATGCTGATCGACGCAGGGATCTCTGCGGCTGTTGCCAACGCACATCCAAAGATTCTTGAGTCTGTTGACCTTGTTGTACCGTCTAATAGTGAGGCAGGCGTGGCGAGGTTCCTTGACGAAATCATACGAAAGCGGGGACAATAGGTAGCATTCACCTGAAAATAGATTTAGATTCATGAGAAATTTACGAATTGTGCTAAGCCTGATGCTGGTGGGCGTTTCGAGCGCCTACGCTCAGCTGACCGTGACGAACCCTTCATCGGGGGATGTTCTCGGTAAGACAAACCAGATTCGATTCTTGATTGAGAATCTATCGTCCCAGGCTCGAGTTGTCGCTACGGCAACCAACGATCAGGATTCCAGTGTCAAGTTCACGACGGAAGGGTTTTTTGATCCCGATTCCGACAAGCGGGTGCTTAGCAATCTCGATTTGAACTTCGACGAGACGAGCAAAGAAGGCACCTACACCCTTGTTGTGCAATATCTCACGCAAGGCACGATTCGAGAAACAAAAACGATCAACAACCTTCGGTTGGACGTTCGAAACCCAAGATTCCGAAACCTGACCCCCGGTACGAACACCTTCGTGAGTGGCATCGTTCCTATTCGCGCCGAACTTGAAGAGTCGAACATGGACCGATGGCGAGTTCGCGTAAATGATCGAGATATTCCCAACAACACCGGGACAAATAACTTCGTCAGCGTGGATTGGAACCCCAGTAACATCGAAGATGACGGTCAAGTTTCCATCTCGCTGAAGGTTGATGACCAAGCGAAGAACACGGCGACTCGAAACATCACCGTCACACTTGACCGAGCCAAGCCGACTTCAGCCATCCAGAGCCCAAGCACGGCTGCCTACCGGCCCACCGCCGTCATTCCTGTCGTCATCGAGATCAAGGACCAATACACCGGCTCAGTTCTCCAAGGAGGAGTGGATGTGCGAATGGTGACCCTCGATGGACAATTCCTCGGTAAAGTTGCCAGGAAGAGCGCTTCAAATGCCGACAATGGCCTTAGGTGGATTGGTCGAATCAAGGCGACGCGCAATCTGCCGAAACAATTTAAGATTCAAGTAACTGCTGTCGACCGCGCTGGGAACCGTGCTCAGATTCAAGAAGTAACGGTAACGATCGCGGGCAGGTAAAGTTACACAGAAGTTTGGAGACTGGAAAAACAAATATGTTTGCACGGAAGCTGAATGCTACAACTCTAGTAATGGTCGCTCTTGTGGGCGCCGCTCACGCACAGGTGCCAGACCTGCTCAACTCATTCGACCCAGGTGGACGAGGGATGGGCGTAGGTGGAGGCATCGCCGCGGCGGGTTCGGACACGCAATCGACCCTGAACAACCCCGCGGGACTGGCTCACGTCACCCAAAGATCGGTTTCCGTTACCCTGAGGAATAAGCCTCAGTCCAGAACGACAGCGACAAGCACCTTCCGGAATCCAGTTCTGGATACGAAGGGCGAAGTCGGGCCTATCGGCATTGCTCACATCGGCTACGTGATGCCTGTTGGGTCACCCGAAGCTCCTCGAGGCGGAATAGGCATCAGCTACACCACCGTGGGCTATGTCCGAGACCAAAGAGTGGGCAATGGTGGATTGATTCTCGACGCAACGAGTTCGGTGACCGACTATCAAGAGCTCCTGAAGGGCCAGACCGATATGTTCGCGGTGGGCTACGGCTGGGGCAATGGCGACAAGTCGCTTACCTTTGGCGCATCGCTCCTTTTGGCGAGCCACTACACTCTGAACCGACAAACGTACAGCATCTCCACCGGCGGTGGACAACCGATCCCGAATCCTCCTCTGGATCTCAGCGGCACCGGCACAGGAATTGGCGGTGTCGTGGGTGTGCAACTAATCCCGCGCTCGAATCCAAATCTCAGCTTTGGGGCTTCGGTGAGGACTCCAATCAACCTCTCCGGCAACGGAACGACGGCTGCCTATTACGATGACATTCCAGGAAAGATCAGCCTTGGGGTTGCTTATCGAAAAGATGGCTATCGAGGCGGCCAAGATTACGCCGTATTCGGTCTGCAAGCCGACGCCTTCTTTAAGAACGAGCGCGGTCAGGCATTTAGCCGAAAGCGCGCTGTAAGCGTGGGCGGAGGCGTGGAATACAACATGCTCCGAGGCAATGCTCGGATTCCAGTTCGCCTTGGTTTCCAAGCCGTTCCTGCGGCCGGGGCAGGATTCAAGGAGCGAAACGCTTTCACCTTCGGTGTGGGCTATCGTCCCTTCAATCGACCATTTTCTCTTGATCTTAACTTTGCCTCGCCATCGGGCGGCGGTGGATTTGACACCGCTCTGCACCTCAACTTCAAGGTGAAGTAAAGAGGCCTATAAACTTTCGAATGAGTATGAAACGATCACGGATGATTTCCACAGCAATCCTTCTTGTCGCGGCGGCAACTTCTGCCCTCGCTCAGGGATGGACGACTCCATACGACAACGCGGTGAAGGCCCTCAAGGAAGAAAAGTGGCCAGAAGCCCGAACTTTCTTTAAGCAGGCCGTGAGTCTTCGAAACGTGGACTCAGCGAAGCCGACCAACCTGCCTGGAGGAAGCCCCACCGACCCGCGAGTATGGCGCAATGGAAGCCCGTACTCTGCGAACTTTGGCGCGGCCTACGCTGGGTACAAAATGAGTTTGAAAACTGCCGATGACGCCGAGAGGAACGCAATTCTCAAGGACGTCGCCGCAGAACTGAAGGCTTTGCTCGCACGAGATCAGCACAGCCCAGAGGCGTACTACATTCTCGGGATCGTTTACAACCTGCGCCGAGACAGTGAGGCTCTTGCCGCGCTGAACTCGCAAAAGAAGGAGTTCAACTGGAAAGTCGACTCTCAAATCTTGACAACGGCAGAGACAATCTCTCTTTATGGAGAATCGGTTGCGGTAAAGGCACCCACCAAGGATACGCCAAAGCAACCTGAAAAGCAGCCTACGAAGGAACCTGTAAAGGAACCTGCGAAAGAGCCTGCAAAAGAACCTGCAAAGGAGCCTGCGAAAGAGCCTGCGAAAGAGCCGGTAAAGAACCCAACACAAGATCCAGCCAAGGAGCCTGCAAAGGAACCCGTGAAGGATCCGGTGAACCCACCCACCAAGGAGACGACTGAGCCTGGTCCGGCCCCGAAGAAGGACGAGACAAAGCCAGCGGTAAAGCCGGTCAAGAATCCACTTGCAGACGATGCTCCTCCGGTTCAAAAGGATCCTGCAACTCCAAAGGTGAAGGATGCCGGCACGGTTGCCCCAGGAGTCAGCACTCCGACTGGCCCTATCGTTCCTCTCAATAACAAGTTTGCTCTCGTCATCGGGAACAGCAAGACCGGGTTTGCTGATGGCAATCTTCCCTACGCGGCCTCCGACGCCGAGCTTCTGGGTGCCACGCTGGTCGAGTTTGCCGGATACCCTGCCGCGAATGTGAAGGTCCTCACCGACGTAACTGCCGAGGCTGTCATGGCCGCGGCCAATGAGCTTGCTGCGAACATTCCAGATGGCGGAATCGTCACCCTGTTCTACAGCGGCATCGCCGCCCATGTCGATGGAAAGGACTATCTTGCTGGCTCAACCTCCTCGATGGCCACAGAAACTTCGACGATGATTGAGAAGTCCAAGCTCTTCCAAGTCTTCATGGCGCGTGGAGCGAAAATCTTCTCCTTCTTCCAGGTAAATCGTCCGAAGAACGGTGGCAAAGCCTTTGGCGAGGAAGAAGCCGTGCTTGGATACATCAGCCAAATGCAGGCGACGATCCCAGGCGGCGTGGTCCGCAGTGCAGTTTCTAATGGCAAGGAAGTTGGACTGTTCACGAACGCCATGGCGGGAGTTTTCAAGGACTTCCGGTCGAACCGCATTCCCATCCAAGAATTTGGATGGCAGGTCTTCGATAAGATTCGGGGCGGCGGAGCCGGATTGAATGGAGCCGGCGCGACCCAGGTCCCGACTCTTCCACGACTTTCTAACCTAGCCCTCGACGCAAGGTTCTAACCGAGCTTTCCTGCCGAATGGGCAGGAAGCGTGTAGAGTGGGCTTGGGCAATTCGTCCAAGCCCACTCTTAACAAACATGAAGGGAGCGACGGAGTTACTGTGACTTCTGAACTCGATGAACGTGATTTAAGAATACTACGTGCAATTTCTAAGGATTGGGGCGATGCCTTTGTGAAGGAGGATCTTCTCCCTTCCCTCGCTTCTGCGGCAAAAATGACCTCGCGAAAGGTCGCCGATATCAGAGAGGCACTTTCCGACCCGTACTGGTTTCTCATTCTCTTCTTCAAGCACTACGCGTTTGCCCGGCGTGGCAAAGACCGCGACGAACTCGCCAACATGGCCGTCCAAGCAGTGCGGGACATCACCACTCCGGAGACGATCGGGGATATCCTCGCCGGGGCCGACGGCGAAGCGATCTGGGAGGCTTTCGAGCGCATCTGCGCCGAGAATAAGCGCAAGAGTAGCGAGCAGCTCAACAAGGGCATCCTGGCCGGAACCATCGAGCTTGCGCAGGAAATCGCCCAACTTGGCCAATCGGGAAGCATCGCGGATTGGGTGGTCGAAGGCATCCAACGAACGGGCCGTGTGGAACCGCAATTCTTGAGGATTGTCGACATCCGAGGGATGGGGCCAAAAACAACCAGCACGCTCCTGAGAGATCTGGTGTACCTCTTCGATCTAGAGTCCGAAGTGGACAACGTGGATCAGCTCTATTTGCAGCCCATGGATCGTTGGGTGCGGGCGATCGGTCATGAGATCATTCCCGAGGACGTCGACGATCGAACCCCGGACTGGGTTCTCGCAGGAAAGATTAGCAAATACTCGCGGCGAGCGCGCGTCAGCGGGGTCAAGTTTAACATGGGGGCCAGTCACTTCGGTCCGCGTGTGGTGCGGGACCTCCTGAGACTCGACCAAGCCCTCGAAGAGCTTGTGAGCGCCTAACCCTTCAGCCTTTCGTAGGCTATTCGCAGCCCTTCGAGAGTCAAATTGGGTTCGTGCCTCTCGATAGTGGTGCAAATGCTTTGAAAAGTCTCTCCCAGCCCTCCGGTGGAGAGAACCCGGGTTCCCTCGCCCAACTCGGCTTGGAATCGCCGACAAAGGCCATCAATGGCATCGGCATAGCCCAGAACAACCCCCACCTGCATTGCCTCCGGGGTCGTCTTCCCCACCACGTTCGCGGGGCGCTTCAGTTCTACCTGCGGAAGCTTTGCGGTATTGCTAAACAGAGCTTTCAGGCCCAAAAGAGGCCCGGGCAGAATGGCGCCTCCAAGATACTCGCCCTGACCCGAAACGAGGTCAAAGGTCGTCGCGCTGCCAAAATCGACGATGATCCACGGCCCGGGGCCCATGGCAAGCGCCCCGAGGGTATTCGCGATCCGGTCTGCGCCCACCGCCTCCGGCGGATTGTAGTGCACCTGGAGCCCCACACTCGCTCCGGAACGGAGATACACCGGCGGGGTCTGCAGCCACTTCGCACACAGGCGGTCGAGAGAATCATTAAAGGCCGGAACGACCGATCCGATCACCACTCCCGAGGCAGAAAAAGGCTCGTTCTCCAGAGCGCAGAGGCTAGAGAGGGTCGAGGCAAGCTCATCTTCCGTCGCGCTTGTGCTTGTGGGGACGCGCCAAGGCCGCCGCCAGGATGAGCCATCCCAGCGACCTATGACAGTGTGCGTGTTTCCGACATCAATCGCCCAGAGCAACGGTTAGATCTACCTCTTCTTCCACATGGCCGGCCGCGTGTGCCCGCATGGCCTCCACGATACCCTTTGCGGCTTCGTCGCGCAGAGCGTAGCTCGTGGCTTCGACCATGACACGGACAATCGGCTGAGTTCCACTGGGCCGTACATTCACGCGCCCTTCGCTTCCCAGCTTTGCCTCGGCCTCGGCAATCGCGGCTTGAATCTCTGCTGATTCCGAGACGGCCTCCTTCGAAGAGACCTTCATGTTGAAAAGCACTTGCGGCCAGTACAGATAGTCGCCGTAGAATTCTGATGCCTTGCGACCCGAGCGCTTGAGCACGCGCAAGAGCTCGAGAGCGGTAATCAATCCATCGCCGGTGGGGGCGTGATCGCTGAAGATCAAGTGACCGCTTTGTTCCCCGCCGATCTTGCCGCCGAGTTCGACCATCTTCGCGCTTACGTACTTATCTCCGACTGCGGCTCGGTGCAAATCCACGCCTTGGTCGTTCATGTAGCGCTCAAATCCGGTATTGGTCATCACGGTGCCGACGACGGCCTTCGGTTGAAGTTCTTTGTTCCAGTGGCCACACCATATCGCCATGGTGCGGTCGCCGTTGATCAGCCGACCTTGGTCATCGCTAAAGACGGCTCGGTCTGCATCTCCGTCGAGGGCGATTCCGATCTCGCAACCCGAATCCACGGTGAGGTTGCGAACCACATGCGGCTTTGTGGCGCCGCCAAAGGCATTGATGTTCATGCCATCGGGTTCGACCCCCGTCATCACGACCTGCGCGCCCAAGCGCTCCAAAATGCGCGGCATGTATTCATAGCCTGCGCCATGCGCCGCATCGAGAGCCACTTTCATGCCGTCGAGCCGCTCGGGGACGAGTGCCTCGAGCATATCGAGGTAGCCCTCCATGATCTGTGTGTCGGGTGCGAGGTGGCCGACGCTCGCGCCGGTGGGTCGATTTTGCATTTCGGACCCCAGCAGGGACTCTAGTTCCGCCTCAAAGGCATCGGTCACCTTGCGTCCGTCGTGCGCCAGGAACTTGACTCCGTTGTCCGGTGCGGGATTGTGACTGGCTGAAATCACGATGCCGAGATGAAAATCGCCGGTGCGAACCGCGTAGCTGATGGCTCCGGTGGGCACGATGCCGAGGGTCACTGCATCGACTCCCGCGCTGCAGAACCCGGCGACCAGCGCGGCCCCGAGCATGGGTCCGCTGCGGCGAGTGTCACGCCCTACCACCACGCGCATCGGCGCGCCTTGGCGCGCCATCACGACCCCGGCGGCTTGACCCAGTTGAAAACAAAGCTCAGGCGTAAGCTTTTCGTTGCCTACGCCCCGAACCCCATCGGTCCCGAAGAGTTTCCTCATTCGGCCACTCGCACGCGGGCGGGTCGAACCACTTTGTCCACCAGTGCGTATCCAGGCTCGATCTCGAGCGTGACGGTGCCCGAGGGATGCTCGGTGCCCGAATCGGTCCCCAGTGCCTCGTGGAAGGCAGGGTCAAACTCTTTGCCTAAACTTTCTAATCGGGTCAATCCTGCCGATTGCAGGATGTTTCGAAATTGCTTGTCCACCATGGTCACACCCTCGATGAGACCTTCGAGAGTCGCGCCCGCGGCGGCAGCGGCCATCGTGCGCTCGAAATTATCGAGCACGGGGATGAGCTTCGTGAGCAGATCTTCGGTCGCATAGCGTCGCAAGGCTTGCTTTTCTTGCTCTACGCGCCGTCGGTAGTTTTGAAAATCGGCGAGTGTCCGCAGATTTTGCTGCTTCGATTCTTCGAGCTCGGTTTGAATCTGCTGGAGCAAGAGATCGATGTCGCCGGGATGTTCGGGATCTTGTCCAAAATCAGCATCCAAATCGTCCGAGAGCGCCTCTTCGTCGCCTTCATCTTCGACGAGGAGCTTTGCGTCTTCAAGAATGTCGTCCTGTGGTAATTCTAGATCCGGTCTTTCCATAGTATGTTCATACGTCGCCCAGCTGCGGGGCGAGTTCAGGGGAGCGACTATTTTACCTGGCAGGTGAACCTGTCACGGGGTGCTTCGCGTCCCATCGTTCATATGTGGTTGTTCGCGGGTTTTGAGGCGGTGGGGCCCTTTATCATCACGCTTGCGCTGATTCCGTTCTTAGCCATCGGAGTGCTCAAGCTGATCAATATGATGCTGGTGGATCGATCCATCACGCCCTTGACCGGCTTTGGAGGCATCGGAATCCTCTTTGGGCAGTCTGGCGTGGTGATTGCCTCCGGTAGCTTTGTTTTGGCGGGAATTCTCTCGATGGCGATGATTGTCGCGTACGTTTTTCACCCCTTTGCCGAAAAGATGTTGGCGGGCCACCAGTTTGCGCAAATCAGCGGCGACCAGATAGAGAAACTGTATGAAGGGTACGCCGCGAACCCGCAGAACTACGCCATCGCGTTCCGGCTGGCGCAGGAGCTGTACGAGGGCGGCATGATGGCCGAAGGAGTGTGTTTGGCCAAGACGACAGCCGCGACGATGCCCGATGTGGCCCCTGATGCCTTTTCTCAACGCTCGATCAAGCACATGTTCGACCGAGAGATTCGGCAGATCAAGTATTGGGAGGCCAATGTGAAGCCGAATGATTGGCGGGCGAAGCCCTGTCCTCGGTGCTCGACTCCGGTGGGTCCTGAGATTTTGAACTGCCCCCGGTGCAACTGTGCCGTTTTGCTCGAGCGGGTGCGCGCCTTCACCGGCGATCGGGGCTTTGGCGCGAAGCTCTTGCTCGCTTATCTCATCGTGATGGTGACCATCGTGGCTTGCGGCTTTTTGGCGACGACGGGCGCGAACACTCTGGTGATGGTGGGAGTCGCTGTGACGGTGTGCGGAGTTTCGCTGTGGCTACTTTTCCGAAGGCTTCTTGGCGGCAACGGCTCGCTGTGGCGAGTCGGCGAACCCGACTAGGCAGTCTCGCCTATTTCCCTGTGGAAGGCTTGCGAACCAGCGCGTACCCGACGACACCGAGGGGTGCCCCCTTGTCTTGGTCCGAATGGCAGTTGTAGCACGAGTTCGAGGATGCATAGACCTTGCGCATTTGGAGCCGGGTGGGAATGCCATCTATGGAAGCTGAAATGATTTTCTCCCGTAGATCGGATTCCATGAAATCTTCGGCGAACTTGGCAAGTTCTCTGGGACGGGCAAAACCCTCGGGATGGGGAGCATCCACGGACATCATGCCGAATTCTAGAGTCTGACCAGATCTTTCCTTGTGGATACTTGCGGACGATGCTCGAGAGAACCCTTTTACCAGCGAGCTATATTGCCCCCATGAAACGGCGATCACTTTGTAGTTCGGGTCCAGAACTAGGTGCATCTTCTGGATTTTCGAGTAGTGATCCTGAAGTTGAGGATCTCTTTCCAAACGTGTCTTGAGCCTGTAGCCTCGGGAGAGACCAAAATCAAAGTTTTCATCTGGGGGCATGCGTAGGATCGACTCTAGCCCGTCGAGCCCCCGGCTGACCACTGCGTCGGGCTGGTTTGAGGGAGGAAAGACCGTCTCCACCATCGCGGAGACTTGCCTCATTACCGAGAATCTTTGCCAATACGCTAGAAATGCGCCGGCAACGACGGCCACGCCCGCAACCCACAGAACCCATCTTGATCGTTTCATAGTCACCGCAAAAGAGCTTTCTAAAGATTCAAGCTTTGATGATCTCAAATCGTTCCCACGGGGTCGACATGGCCCCGTGGGCTTTGCCCACCCCCCCCGCTCGTCCAATGGACTCGCTCCCGCCCACGGAGCCAGGTCGGCGGAAGTCGAGGAAGTGGAGACGATCCATCGAAGTAAGCTCATCCTTCCAATTTCCCAACCGCAACAAAAGGGACTTCCCCACCGCGCCCGCCGGGGGGACCGCCGGAGGCGGGCCGGGTGGGCAGAAAAGCCAAAGAGCGAGCCCGAACGGGCGAGACCATCGAGGGGGCGGGCGGCGGAGTTGTTCGGTAGGCCCCGTGGGCTTTGGCCCCCCCCCCCCCCCCGACCAAAAGACAACCCACCCCCC
>CAZBXR010000001.1:96405-97219 GCA_964496145.1 uncultured Chthonomonas sp.
GTCCAATAGGACTCGCTCCCGCCCACGGGGCCACAGGCCGGCGTTGTACAGAGGAGACGGATCGGACTAGTAGGAACCCCTTCTACTCAGAAACAGGGGGGCTCCCCACCAAGCCCGCCTGGGTGGGGAGAAAAGCCAAAGAGCGAGCCCGAACGGGCGAGACAACCAAGGGGGCGGGCGGCGCAGACCCCCCTCTCAGGAATCTTCAGTAAGAATCGAAGTGGAAAGGTTCAGGCGGGAGGTGCCGACCGTTCCTGCCCCTTGGGGGGCAAGGGTTCAAAGATGGAGATATCCACGCCCGGCAAATCTTGCAGTGCGGCCACGATCCTCGGCTTCACGACGGCCCAATCGAGACCTCCCAGTCCGCAACCCAGGGCCGGAATCGCGATCGACCGGATATTGAGTTCGACGATCACCCGGCGCAGATCGACCAGCCCCGATTCGATGTCTTCGAGCCGCGAGGGATCGCGCCAATGCCTCTTGGTCGGAAAATTGATGATCCAGCGCGGCTTGGCGTCCGCCCCGAGATCGTGCACGTCCATCTTGCCCGGCACCACCTCCCCGGCTCCGCACCTGGCAGCGAACGCTTCGTGGTTGCTCGGAAACCTCTGCCGAAACAACTCATCCAACCCCCGCCCCGCCTTCGCAAAGCAGTTCACCGGATTCACCAACGCCTCCACATCAGCGTCAAACATGTTCCCGGTCGTGAATCTGATCCTTCCAGCTCTTCCCATAGCACCCGGTTCCAACCCTACCTCCAATACACGCCGAGGTGTGGAGATTCAAAGGGTGGTGGCGCGTGTATGATATATTG
>CAZBXR010000002.1:0-69395 GCA_964496145.1 uncultured Chthonomonas sp.
TTGTGTAAAGTAGGATTCGCATGCGCAAGTTACATGTTGGATGGAGGGTTGCATTTGGCTTGGGGCTCCTGAGTGCCGGGGCCATTGCGTCAGCCCAACTTTCCGGGGCCCTTCAAATGAAGGTCACCCCCGCGCTGGGTGTGGTTGTGGCGAGTGCAAACGTCCAAACGCTCCGCGTGGAGGTCACGAACAAGGGTGAAGCCACTTCGGGGGAGATCGAAGTCAACGAAAACGGTCCTGTTGTCCGGACCCCCATTGAACTCGCGAAGAACAGCACAAAGGTCGTTCAAATCACGGCTCCGATCAGTGCGTTCACCTTCCGAACCACCGTCCGACTGATTACCCGCGCTGGGATCGTGTCTCAGCCGATTCCCGCTCAAGGTGGAGTCCCGATTGTTCTGATAGGCAACTCAAGCTCAGCGAATTGGCTTGAGGAGATCGTCCAGCAGAGAAATCAGGTTCCCAACATGCCCGGTGGATCGTGGCCCAATAGCTCTGGACCGTCCCATTTCTATACTGAGATCGACCCAAAGGACGCGCCGAGCCGCCCGATTGTCTTTCGAGGAACCCCATTGGTCGTGCTTCGCGAAGGAGCCCAGAACCTCGATGACGACCAAGTGCTGGCGGTCCAAACCTATCTTCTCCGAGGCGGAAACGTCATGATTTTTGGCGGAGCCTCAGGCAGTGTGCTTCGCGATCCAAGATGGCGCCAAATTTTGGGCACCTCAGATTGGCGTCCAAGTTCGCTCCCCGTGGATGGTTCTCGCGATTCCTTCACCGAGAGATTCGGGCTAAAAACCGGACAGCCGATCGCGATCTCGGTTGGAAATCCAACGCTTGCCCCCGTGGATACCCAAGCGAATTCAGCGATTGTCTGGAGCGGGACCGTGGGGCTCGGCAGCATTGTCGTGACCGCCTTCGATCCTACAGACGCACCGCTCGACAAGGGCTCGAAGCGAGTTTCGTATTTCCTTGCCCTCGCCAGTAGTGAATTCAATCGCGGCCTGGGAGGACACATCGTGGATAACCAGGTTCGGCCCGCGCTGGGAGAAGCCGTGAAAGTTCCAGAGTTCACGTCTATCCTCATGCTGCTCGTCATCTTCGCCGTTCTGGTCGTTCCGGTGAATCTGTTCGTGGTGCGCAAGCTGAACCGTGCTTATCTAGCGTGGCTCACTGCCCCTCTCCTCGGGATCGGTTTTTCGTTCCTCGTCATGAACCAAGCGAAAGACATTCGAGGCCTCGAAACGAGTAAAGCCCAGGCAGGAAATATGATCGGCGATAGCCGCGTTCCGACCGTGAGCTACCGGGGAATCCATCGATACTTCTTCCGAAACGGCGGAAAGTACGACCTGAAGCTCAAGGAAGTGGACGCGATTGCGAAGCCCCCTGAGAATGATCAGTTTGTCTATCGGAGACGCAGGATATCTGAACGGAACCCGTTTCAAGAGTTAGGCTTGGTGGACGAGGGAACCCTCTCCGCACGGGCAGTCAACGCCTCCAGTCTTGGCTTTTTTGAATTCGAGGTCACAAAGATGTCGAAGCAAAAGCCCTTTTTCTCGGTGACCCGGAAAAGTTCGACCCCGACAGGCCCCAAGTACAAGTTGAAAAATGAGTCTCCTTACTCGTTCTCGGAAATCAGGGCAACCTACGGCAAACTGATGGTATCGAATACGAGTGAGGTCAAGCCAGGGGAAACCTTCGAGCTTCAGCTCATGCGATATGATCCTGAGCTTCCCTCGGTCTTGATCACCGGATACGTGAGCGGATTTCAAGGCGTGGACGGAGATTCGCCCCTTGCGCCGGGGCAAGATAATGAGCGGATTCGCCTGTACTATCGGCAGTCCTTGGAGGGCATGTGAGCACGCAATCTCAAGTCGGGCAATATCTGCGGGCCCTCACCATGATCCGCGATAACCCATTTTTGGTCGAGGTCCGGTGGAGAACGAGAAAATTCCTGCTCGGTAGACCGCCCATGCAGGGGACGGGCGTCCCTGCAAAACCGATCTCTATCAAGGGCATTGTTTTAGGGCTGCTCGCCATCGTTGTTGCGTTTTTGCTTTGGGGATTCTACAATCGATTAACTTTCCCCCCGTCAGTGGTCTGCTTTCCATTCCTGACGCTTGTCACGGTGCTTAGCCCGCTCAGCGTGTACCAGGCCTTCGCCGCAGAGAGAGAGAGACGGACGTGGGAGTTTCTGCTTGTTTCGCCGCGCTCAAATGCGGAGATTGTTTTAGGGCGGGTGGCGGCCCCCATCATATCGCTTCTGTTCTTTACCGGTTTGGCTCTGGTGGGAGTTCTCGTGCTGTGGCTCCTCGAAAGTCTCAATCCGACGGCGGTGTCCACCCTTCCGCTGACGAGATATTTCGCATCGCTCTCGATGGGGTTTGGACTGGGAGTGTTCCTCATCGGCCTTGGCGCATTGATCTCGGCAACCTCCAGGCGAGCCCTAGCGAGTCTCGGCATCAGCGCGTTTCTTGAAGCCCTGTTGCTCGTGATCATCCCTGTGGCCATCGGGCTACTTCTTCAAGGGACTCTGTCGACGGAGGAGGTTTTCTATTTCCACCCGTGGGTGGGGAGCGCTGTGCTCCTGCAGGAAACCCCATCCCTTGCATCTTCCACTGTGTTGACGACGATCTTCGCCTACCCAGCGGTCTGTCTGCTTTTCTTCTTCCTCTTTACCTATCTTGCGAGTCGAGTGCTTCGCCATGTCGACCAAAAACCCACGTCTAGTTGACCTACCATGTTAGAAGTTTGTAACCTTTTTAAGAGCTACTCAGGGATGCTGGCTGTCGAAGATGTCTCGTTCAGCCTTGGGCCAGGAGATGTCTTCGGATTCATCGGGTCGAACGGCGCGGGCAAGACCACGACGATCAAGATGATCGCCACACTGCTGGAGCCCACAGGGGGCACGGCTCGCCTCGATGGGCATGACATTGTAGATTCTCCCGTAGAAGTGCGCCGTCGGCTGGGCTACATGCCAGACTTCTTCGGGGTTTACGATGACGTCCTCGTTTGGGAATACCTAGATTTCTTTGCCAACCTGTACGACGTTCCCAAGACCGAGCGTCCAGGCATCATCGATCAAGTTCTCGAACTCACGGACCTGACTGTGAAGAAGGACTCGTACGTCCAATCGCTTTCTCGGGGGATGCAACAGCGACTCTGTCTCTCGCGATGTTTGGTTCACGATCCCATGCTGCTTCTGCTGGACGAACCCGCAAGCGGACTCGATCCCCGCGCGCGCGCCGACTTAAAAGACCTGATGGTGGAGCTCGGAAGAATGGGCAAAATCATCATCGTGTCTTCGCACATCTTGCCCGAACTTGCGGGGTTCTGCAACAAGGTCGGAATCATCGAGCGAGGGCGGATGTTGGCGATGGGAAATGTCGCTGACATCGTCCGAAGTATCCGGCCCGTCCGATCGCTGGTCATCAAGGTGCTTGATAGTGCCGAGGCGGCAGCGGATACCGCTCGATCCCACGGGGCCGTTCAAGGGGTTGCCGTGTTGGACGAAAAGTCTCTCAAGGTCGAGTTCAATGGCGACTTTGACGAGCAAAGCGTCTTGCTCAAGACGTTGCTACAAAACAACGTTCGAGTCCTCGAGTTCCACGAAGATTCAGCGGATCTCGAAGACGTCTTCCTTACTCTGACGACGGGGGCCGTGAACTAAAGGCATGACTCGCTTCTTCCACAACTTGTATCGAGACTATTTCGACAATGCCGCGAGCACTCGAGATTTTCGTTCGCAGCTGCGTGGAAACCGGGTCGTGTTGATGTGGACGACGTATTTGCTGATCCTGACGGTCGTGGCCCTGGTGGCCTACGCGGGCGCCACGGATTCCTCCACCTATTCGAGCATTCCCGAGATTCAGGCTTCGATGCAGAGCTACTACCGTGGGATGATGGTTTCTCTCGCAGTAGCCATCACGATCATCGCCCCGGTGCTCACCGCATCTTCGATGGCCGATGAGCGCATCCGCCAATCGCTTGAACTCGTGGTGACCTCTCCTGCCGATGCCCGCTATCTCTTGGTGGGAAAAATTCTTTCGTCCCTGCGCTTCACGGCCGTCCTCATCTTTTTGGCACTTCCCGCCGCATCCGTGGGAGTGGTCTTGGGCGGCGCCACATGGCTTGAAGTCTTCGTCCATTCGCTCCTCATCATGATCTCCGCCGGGGTGCTTGCGGCCATCGGTATTGTGGTGGGGCTGACTTCTGTTGTGCCGCGAATGGCCGTGATCTCGGCACTCTCCTTCGCGATCCTCTACCAAGTCTGTTTTCTCTTTATCACGATGGTGTTAGGGGCAACGCGCATCTTCGGTGGCACCGGCGTCGGAGACGAACCTTGGATTCTGAGCATGAGCCCGTTCGTATCCATCTTTCGGCCGATTACGTCTACAACGATCGCGGGAATCGCGATTCCGAACGTTCTCATCGCGGCGATTGCCACGGCACTCATTGTCGGGCTGATTATCCTGAATACGGCCGCCACGCTTTCCAGCTATTGCTCCAAAGATGTCCGAAAGTTTCGGATTGTCTCGATCGTGCTCGCATTCGTTCTTCCCCCGATGTTTGTTCAGGGGTTAAGCGGTTCCATCGGGCCTCTCGCATCCCCACGAGCCTCCTTCGGTGCCACGACAGCAGGACCTTCTGCGTGGGTCGTCGCCACAGGAATCTTTCATTTCCTCGCGGCCATCTATGTCCTCTCGATCCCCGTTTACTTCGTCGTGACGCGCTTTGGAGATCGAAAATACCGGTTCGATGAGTGGTTCAACATCAAGAAACTGTTCTTGCATGTGCCTTCCAGTTCTTTCCTCTACGGCCTGGTGATTTACCTGGCAGGGTTCTTCAGCCTGTTCGTGACCCAGTGGGTTGCTACCCGAACCACAAAGGATTTGGCTCTTTTCCCTCTCGCCGGAGCGTATTGGCTCGCATTTCTGTGGCTCCTGTTTGCTTACTCCCGGCTCACCTCACGGCGCGAACTGTGGGACTTCCGCAACGCGAAGAGGAGGATTCAGTCCATTCCTGTCATCGCTCTAGGCGTGATCATTGCCGTAATCGGCGCGATCGTGGCCATTCTCACCGCCAATGACCCAACTGGCAAGTACTCGTTCCTATTCAAGATTCACCCTATGTATCCTATCTTTGAGCCAGACACGATGTATAGCTTGGGGATATTCTGGACGGTCGTTTTCGCGGCACTGGGATACAGAATCCACCGTAGAAATGTGAAAGAGTTCGCCGTCCCACCGAAGTTCAAATGAGTAGCATTCCTCTCGACCTCAGTTCCTTTAGCAAGCGAGCCAAGCGCGCTCTTGCGTGGAGCGCTCTTGGGCGTGGGTTACTCGTCTCCAGCCTTCTTGCGCTGGTCTTGGCCGCATTAGATTTCTTCAGAGTGATCTGGATGCCATTGGAACTCTTCGTCGGCGTCCTCGCCGCTGGACCCCTCGTTGGAATTCTCTGGGCGACCACGAGAAAGCTCTCTGATCAAGATTTGGCCGCAAGCATCGACCGAAGAGCAGGACTCAAGGACCAAACCTCGACCGCCATTGAGGTGTCGGGCGAGTCGGCTCTCGAACCCCTCTTGAAGACGGCGGCATCGAACGCTCTGACCTCTCGCCCTGCGAAAGAGATCTTCCCCATTCAGATGAAGCGGGCCCACTGGGTGGGTCTGGTGATCGCCGTGGTTGCCGGAGGCCTCTACTACGCGGGTGTCACGGGGGTCTTTCTTTCCTCAAACAAAACAACCGAGCTTTCGGAAGTTAAGGCTCTTGCGCCCGAGGTGGAGAAGATTGCCCGGGATATCAAGCCTCCCTTAGCCGATGATCCTTTCGGGGGTGAGACCCGCGAGATCACGGGCAACCTAGAGAAGTTTGCTCGGGAAATGGAAATGGGTCGGTTGCCACGAGAGGAAGCCCTCACAAAAGCAAACAAGATTCTCGATGACGCCAAGGCCCTTGAGGAGAAAAGATTTAAGGCGGCCGAAACCGGCCTCAACAATGCCGAAGCGTCGCTAAAGGCCATGGCCCTCGACCGTGCTCAAAAATCGATGGGCGAAGCCGCGATTCCCATGTCGGCCGATCAAAAAGAAATGTCGGCGGCGCAGCTGAGTACGGAAAATCCTAGTCTCTCCGCAGAATCGCTCAAAGCCCAAGCGGATGCTCTCCAGTCCCAGATCGATGGTCTGAAAAAGCAGTTGAGCGGAACACAGGGGAATGAAGGGAAGGCGCTCACCCAAAGTGAAGTCGCCAAACTGCAATCGGCGCTCAAGCAAGCTGAGGCTCAACAGCGACAGGTGGAGACGGCCAGACGCGCTCAAGACGAACTCTCTAAAATGCTCGACAACCCCGTCTCTCGCGAGATGATGGATATGGGCGATAGGCTGGGGAAGGAACTCCAACGCCGCTTGAACGGCGAGGCACCTCAGATGTCCGACGCAGACCTAAAATTCATGTCGGACCGATTGCAAGAGCTAAAGAAACAAGCGGGCGGCAACGAAGCGCAGCAAAAGATGGCTCAGGCGGTCCAACAAGCCCTGAACCAGATGCAGGCCGCTTCGGAAATGGGCGAGCAAATGCGAAAGCTGGCCGAGACCATGGACATCCAGCAACAGCTGAACAAGAATCAGCAGACGCAAGCGGCCTCTCCTGAACTCCAACGTCAGTTGGAGAAAATGCTCGCCGACCCGAAGTTTGCCGACATGCAAAAGCAGCTTCAGGAAGCGATGAAGAAGTCGAATTCTCCAGAAGGCTTCTTGTCGAAGGAGCAATCCCAAGCGATCGAGAAGGAGCTGGCGAGGGCCGCTTCGAAAACAGGGGCCGAACCTGCCGCGAAGGAGACTCTCGAAGCCTTGCAGTCCGGAGCCAAAGCCCTCGAGGCGCCATCGATGAGCCCTCAGGATATCGACGCACTGAAGAAGGCTCTCGATGAGGCGAGGCAGATCGCCGAGAACGGCAAGCGAGACAAAGATTCGCAGCCTGTTTCACCTGAGGTGCAACAAGCGATGCGAGATCTTATGAACTCGTTGTCTGCCCAAGAATTGCAAAAAGCCGCGGAGAAAGCGGCTCAAGAAGCCGCGAAGGCCGCCGAGCAGGCCGCAAAGCAACTCACCAAAGAGGACTTGCAAAAGCTCCGAGAGCTTGCCAACACGATCACCGAGCGGCACCCCGAAGACAGCGCCATTCAACCTCCGCTCGAGAGCCTCCAAGAGCAACTCGGTCGACTTGAGGAGGGCAAGATGGATGCAAAACAAGCCGAACAGTTGCGCCAAGCCGTGGAGCAATCGAAGTCTCTCGCCGAGAGCGGCAAGACTCCGAATGGACAGCAGCAAGCCTCGCCTGAAGGCCAACAGAGCATGAGCGAGTTGATGGCTTCGCCAGAAATGAAGAAGCTGGCCGAAGCCTTGCAAAGTCAAGCGCAAAATGGCCAGAGTCCGCAAAGCCCGATGAGCCCACAGCAGATGCAGCAGATGATGCAACGGATGCAGCAAATGGCCCAGCAACTGCAATCGACGCCAGGAGGCCAACAACTCGCGCGGCAACTCTCGCAGGCCATGAACGCGGGCGGCCAAGGAACGAATCCTCAGGCCATGCAGCAGATGATGTCCGCGCTGAACGCGATGCGGCAGGCATCGCAAGGTTTGGGTGAAACAGGCGGTCGAGGAAGCGACCCTTATACCGGCCAAGGTCAGCTGAACAAGAACGGACAATTCAAAGACTTCAAGAGCGGTTCTAAGCTGGGTGGCATTCGCGGAGAACGTGGAAATCAAGGTTCGGAGACGTACATGGACATCAAGGGGCCGACCCGGTTGGGCGGAGCCTCCAGCGTCCCGTATACAAAGGTGATCTCCGGATACGAGCGACAAGCCGAAAAGGCCATCACCACAAAGAAGATTCCCAAGAAACGAGAAGGGCGCGTAAAGGACTACTTCGAATCCCTGCGTCAAGGCAAAAAATGAGTATCGAGGCACAAGTAGCAAAGTTTTCTGAGGTCCTGTCGGCCCTCCGCACCGAGGTTCGTCGTCACATCATCGGCCAAGAGGACGTGGTGGACGCCGTGCTCGTCGCGCTGTTTTCAAACGGCCACATCTTGCTTGAGGGTATGCCAGGGCTAGGAAAAACGCTCTTGCTCAAGACCCTCGCGTCGGCCCTGCAAATGGACTTTAACCGGATCCAATTCACTCCGGACTTGATGCCCGCCGACGTGACTGGAACCAATGTCCTCCGCGATGGAAAGTTTGAGTTTCGAAAAGGGCCGGTGTTCACAAACATTCTTTTGGCCGACGAAATCAACCGAGCCACGCCAAAAACCCAAAGCTCTTTGCTGGAAGCCATGCAAGAGCGAACGGTCACAGCAGGTGGGCAGCGATTTAGTCTGGAACCTCCATTCTTGGTGATGGCGACTCAAAACCCCATCGAGCAGGAAGGGACGTATCCTCTCCCCGAAGCTCAGTTAGACCGGTTTATGCTGAAGGTGGATGTCCCTCTCCCGCCGCAAGACGACTGGAAGAAAATCCTTGAGCTCACGACGGGAGGCGCCCAAGATTCCGTCAAGGGAGTCGCCACAAGAGACGAGATTTTGGCCCTCCAAGCGGTGGTCAGAGAGGTCCCGATTAGCAATGGTGTGATGGAACATGCCATTCGTCTCGTGCGAGGCACCCACCGCGAAGATGCCCATGCCTGCAGCGACGTCAAGTCGTATGTTCGCTATGGCTCGTCGCCACGGGGAGCCCAATCACTCCTGTTGGGCGGCAAGGTCCAGGCTCTCATGGATGGACGGCTGAACGTCTCGAAAGAAGACCTGCACAAGTCGTATCTGTCCACGCTTCGCCACCGAATCTTGTTGAATTTCGAGGCCGATGCCGAGGGAATCACCCCGGACATGATCCTTTCCAAACAGCTTCAATCGGTGATTGAGGCGGATCGCGATCCGATTCGAGCATAGTTTTTTAAGGCATGGCTACCGCTCTCGACATCCTGACGGCGCGTGAATTGCGCGCCATCGAGCCTCTCGTTTTGTTGCCTCGCAAGAGTCCGCGTGGCCAAGTTCGTGGTGAGCGGCAGTCGAAGGCGAAGGGCGTGAGCATCGAGTTCTCAGACAACCGAGAGTATGCCGAGGGCGACGATCTGCGTCACCTCGACTGGAATATCCTCGCCCGGCTCGGCACCCCGGTCATGAAGGTCTACCACGATGAACAGGACCTTCAAGTTCATTTGCTCGTGGATCGATCGAAGAGCATGGAGACGGGATCGCCATCGAAACGAGACGCGGCCAATCGTTGGGCTCAGGCTCTCTCGATGATTGCGCTCAACGGCGGCGACAGCCTCACGTTGTATCGATTGGGGGAAACAGGCCCCGTTCCGCGCTCGCTTCGAGGTCGGCAAGCAAGCCCTAAAGTCACACGTTGGCTTCAAACGGGCGAGGCGCTCGACGCCACCCTTTCCACGAGTTTGCGTGCGTTTGGGCGAACTCGACCCAAGCCCGGAATCGCCATTCTGATCACCGATGGGCTTGACCCCTCGATGGCACAGAGCATCCAGGAGCTAAGCTCTTTACGCCTAGAACTCTGGGTGATCCAAATCCTCTCCCCACAAGAAGTTGAACCTGAGTTAGAGGGTGACCTGCGCTTGGTGGACGTAGAAACCAACCAGATGGTGGAAATCACCGCGAATCGTGATGCGATTCTGGCGTACAAGGCCAATTTGGCGGAGCATCAGCAAGCCCTAAGAGCGGCCGTCACAAAGGTGGGAGGCCGCATTGCACAGGTGACATCGGCCACGCCAATTGAGTCCATTCTCACCCGCGTCATGATTCCAGAACGGTGGGTGAGCGGATGAATTTCGCGGCCCTTGGTAGCCTTCTTTGGCTGATCCCCGGGATCGGGTTCATCGTGGCCCTGTACATGATGCGGATGCGCCGCAAAGACACGCCCATTGCGGGAACATTTCTTTGGCCGCCGATGACGTACGAGTTGCGCTCGAACTCCATGTTTCAGCGGCTCCGATTCAGCTGGCTGATGGTTTTGCAGATCCTCGCCCTCGCTCTCGTCATTCTCGCGCTGGCGAAACCCCAAGTCTTGCAACGGGCAAGCCAGGCAAAAGTCACCGCCGTCATTCTCGACACCAGTGCGAGCATGGGAAGCGTAGATGTGGCTCCCAGCCGACTGGAGCAGGCCAAGCAGCGGGTGGAGAAGATGATCGGCTCCGTCCGAACAGGCGAAAGACTCGCGGTGATCGACGCGGGGGCAACCCCCCGGGTGGTCTTTCCGCTCTCGCAGGACACCGTTCTCATGCGGGACCGCCTAAAGCAGGTCGAGGCCTCGGATGCTCCTGGAAACATGTCGGAAGCCTTGAAACTGGCCGCAAGTCTCGTCGGGAACATGGAAGGGGGCGAGATTGTGGTTCTCTCCGATGGTGTTTTCTCTCCCGTTTCCAATTTTTCTCCGGGGAAGGCCGCCGTCCGCTACATCAAGATCGGCGAGAAGGATAAGAATCTTGCCGTCGATGCGCTCGGCCCGAACAGAGAAGGCACCGAAGTCTTTCTGGGAATCTCCAACACGGGATCGGTCGATGCGTCGACAAAGGTCACGTTGACTCTCGATGGAAAAGTCATCAACTCTTATGAGATCACTTTGGCCCCCAAGGCGCGGGATAGTCGCTCTATCCCCATCACGAAACGAGGGTCGATTTTGGTCGCGCGTCTTGAGGCGGAGGACTCTCTTGCCGCCGACAACTTCGGCGCCGCGTCGCTCAATCAGCAGAGCACCATCCGCACGCTTTTGGTGAGCGACGGCGACTTTTTCTTAGAGCGAGCCCTCGTTTTAGACCCGCGCATCCAACTCGAACGCTCTGCAACGGTCACCGAGGATGCAAAAAGAGGGGTCTACGATCTCGTCATCTTCGAAGGGAAGCCCATCCAACCGGTCGTGGCTCGAGCCGTCATGAGCTTTGGCTCGGAATCGAGGGAAGGGGCGATCACGACCTCGGGCCAAGTCTTAAAACCGAAAGTCGACGAGACTTCTGACTCGCCGGTCTTCGAAGGGGTCGATCTCTCGGCGGCATTTATTGACTCTGCCAAGCGATATTCGGTGGGGAAGAACAGCCAGGTGCTCGCGAGTGCGAAGGGCATTCCTTTGGTGGTCATGCAAACTCGACCCCGACCCGAGATTCACGTGGCCTTCCGCCCCGGCGAATCTGATTTTCCGTTGTTGGTTGGGTTTCCGATCTTCATCGCAAATGCCCTGGAAGCGCTCGTGGATGAGGTCGCAAAGGAAGGCGTGGTCGTGGCCGATGTGGGACGGACGATCTTCCTTCCCGCCGCTCCGTTGGGCGTCGCCGCCGACCTCACCGGGCCCGGAATCGAGGGCAAGATTGAGGTGAAGTCGGTCGATCAGCAGTACCTCTTACGGGATATCCGAAAGGTTGGCCGATACAAACTTGCCTGGCCCGGGGGTGAAAGAACGATCCTTGCCAAATTAAGCTCGGCGACGGAATCGAATCTTGCTCCGAAAGACAGCCTTTCCGTGGGCGGCTCCACAGTCCGCGAATCAAATTCTGTCCTGACCATGGGTGATCTTTGGCGCTGGGCCGTTGTCTTTGGCCTGCTTGTTCTCGCCACAGAATGGTGGCTCTTTGCGAGGAAGTCATGATCGGTTTTACCGCCCCGCAGTGGTTGTTCCTCTTGATTCCGGTGGTCGTCGGGCTCTTGCTCAGCTTTCGGTCGGTCGGGGGCATGCGAAAGGGCAGGAAGATTGCCGCGTTTGTCATACGCGGTCTGGTGGCCACTCTGCTCATCGTCGCTTTGGCCGGACCCCAGTGGAGAATTCAAAACTCCGGTATCTGCACGATTTTCGTGCTCGACCGTTCGGATAGTATCCCCAGTGCGGCTCAAGAGAAGCAACGAGAGTTTGTGCAAAAGGCGATCTCGCTTCTGCCAAACGAGGATGAGGCCGGAATCGTTGTTTTTGGCAAAGAGCCGCAGATCGAGATCTCCTCGTCAAAATCTCCTCGATTTGTCCGTGTGACCAGCAAGCTCTCTGGCTCGGGGTCCGATATCGCGGCTGCGATTCGTCTTGCCTTGGCCGCTTTTCCAGAGGGCAAGGGGAAGAGGATTGTGCTCGTTTCAGATGGAAACGAGACTCTCGGAGATGCGAAAGAGGCGGCCTACATGGCGGCGGCCGAGGGGGCCCGTTTGGATACGGTGATGGTCGGACCCGAAGGTGACTACCGAGAAGCCACGATCGGTGGCCTCACGGTCCCGAGCGAGACTCGCGCCGATCAGCCGATTGAACCCGTGGTCGAAGTGAACGCCAACTCCCCGATGCGAGCCACGATCCAACTCGACCGAGATGGAATCACGGTGGGTACGAAGACGGTCGACCTGACCGAAGGCGCGAACCGAATTCCGTTCGAGGATCGGCTTGCGAACCCCGGCACATTTCGGTACCGAGCCACTTTAACCAGTACGTCCGACGGGGATCAACGAAACAACCTCGGTGTAGGCTACGTCCGCGTGCTCGGTCGTCCCAAGGTGCTCCTCATCCAAGGAGAAGCCGCTGATCTCTCCTTGGCCAATGCCTTGCGGTTGCAAGGTGTCGAGACCGATGTTGTCACCGGCTTCCAGTTGCCGACGCGTATCGAGCAGGTGCAGTCTTATGCCGCAATCTTGTTGAACAACATTAACGCGGAGCGAGTGTTGCCAAAGCAGATGGATTTGCTGCGCACTGTCGCCCGAGACGCGGGAATTGGGTTTGGAATGATTGGTGGGGAAGATTCCTTCCTCCCTGGTGGTTGGTTCGGGACGTCCGTGGCCGAAGTCCTTCCAATCGACATGAATGTTCGCCAGCGAAAGACTTTCCCGAGCACGGCCATTGCAATCGTGGCCGACATGTCGGGCTCCATGTCCATGGAAGAAGACGGCATCCCGAAGTACATGCTCGCCATCGAGGCCGCGAAGAAGACGATTGACCTTCTCTCTCCCCTCGATCGTGTGGGGGTCGCGGGAAGTACCGACATGATCGAATGGGTGGCCCCGATTCAGCGGCTCACCAATAAAGACGATGTCAAGCGACAAGTAGAACAACTTGGACCGGGCGGAGGAGGCATCTATATCGAGCCTTCGCTCGAATTCGCGGACAAAAACCTTTCCCGCGAAGAAACAAAGATTCGTCACCTCATCTTGTTGGCCGATGGCGCAGATTGTGATACATGGGGCGATTCGATGACGAAGGTCGCGGACATGCGAAAGCGAAAGATCACGACTTCGGTGGTTGCGATCGGAAAAGGGCAGTACCTAGGACAACTGCAGAATCTGGCGAAACTGGGCGGTGGAAACTACTATCTGGCCGAAAGGGCCAGTCAACTCCCGGCCATCTTCACGCAAGATGCGGCCCTCATGTCACGCTCCGCAATCGAAGAATTCGCTTTCATCCCCAAGGTGGCCTTTGGCGATGAGATGACCCGAGGATTGACCGAGAATCTGCCTCCGCTTCTTGGATACTGCCTCGTGGATTCGAAGCCTCTTTCTCGCGTTAGCATGCGCTCGACGAAGGACGATCCATTGCTCGTGACTGGGCAGTACGGCCTCGCCACCACTTTTGCCTTTATGAGCGATGCCAAGTCTCAGTGGGCCCAAAAGTGGGTTCCTTGGCAGGGTTTCGGGCCGTTTTGGGCGCAGGTCGCCCGGACGATTGCGACCAAGGTCTCGGACAACCGATTCCAAATTTCTACCACGCAGCAAAATGGGTTAGGGAAGGTCCAGGTCTTGGCGACCAACGCAAACGGGGTGAGCCTGAATGGTGCCGGTCTCCAGGTGCAGGTTGGGCTCCCCAATGGCGAAAGTGCTCAGATTCCGTTACGCCAGACCGCCCCGGGGATGTACGAGACCGAGTTCGACGCATCGGAGCAGGGGTCCTATGTCGTTTCCGTCGTCGAGAAGGGTGAGGGTAGGGACATTGTCACGTCCTCCGGCTTCTCGGTCGCCTATCCTCCTGAGTATCGCTCGGTGCGTCCGAATCCCGAGTTTTTGGGGCGACTGGCCGATACCGGCGGCGGAAAGCTGGTGAGCCAGCCTGAAAACGTGATTCGTCCACTCGAAAACAAGGGGCGAACAATCAAGGACATCTGGGCATGGTTTGTGGGAATCGCGGCCTGGCTGTTCCTCGTGGATATCTCGGTTCGCCGGCTCATGGTGACGTGGTCCGATCTCTTTGGCCTCCTCAAGCGGAAGAAAACTTCGCGCGGGACTTCAACCCGGGCGGTCCGCCTCGAACAATTGGGCGCCGCGAAAACGAAGCGGGCCCCGAAAAAAGACCCCGCCACTTCGAACCCGGGGCCAATCCTCACCGAAACGAGGCAGCCGATTCAGGTTCCACCGCCTGTCGAAAGTGCTCCTCAGCCTAGTCAAGAGAAATCAGACGTTTCAATGCCGTCGCAAGACCCTTCGACAACAGCGGGTCGGTTGCTAGCGGCTAAGCGAAAGCGACACGACCAAAAAGAGTAGCTAGTCAATTCGTGACCCCTACTTCTTCGCGAGGTTTCTCAGTATCTCGCTACCTAAGGCAATCGTAAACAAGTACGTAGTTACGGAAGCGAGAGAGACCATGCAAAAAGCAAAGTACCTTCCGAGATTGCTCCACCACTTGGCGGATGGTTCTGTCCCCTTGCAGTATGAGTGAGCAATACCTAACACCAACCCAAGCGGCATCAGCATAACAACTCCTCCGTTGTCGGATACAAACCTGTAAAGGACAGCAAAGACAGAAACCCACGGAGACGCCCAGAATGCGGCGGAGAAGACAGCGTCTGTTGGGGATACTGGTTTCTTCCAGAAGATCGCAAGGAGTGAGTGAAAGGCTATGAATGGGAACAGAATGAGGAAACAAAGCACAGTCGCTCCAAGTGCTCCATCAATAATTGCCGTGACGGTGTCCTTTGAGTAATCCCCGCCTGTCAACATAGCTACGAGAATCATGATGACGGAGCAAGTTAGTGATTCATTCGCCTTTTTTGATGCATCGCCTTGTCCATCATCTCCTTGCAGGGGCCCTCCAACCAGGCCCTCTAACCAAGAGATCACATGAGATAGGGGAGCAAATTTCACGATGTGTACGCGCTTGCCAGAGACTCGGCTAAGGACGCAACGCTCTTGCCCGATCTGTACCGTGGCTTAAAAAACATTGTGCGAAGCTGACTCTTCAGTTTTTTGACTCGGTCATCTCGCGTACCTAAGGAAAAGGCAAGCACAACAAATGCGAAAATAGCGAGTACGGTCACCAGCGGTGGCGTGCCGTCGGTCTGCGCGAGGATTCGCTTGCGTACTTCATGGTATCCGGGCCGACTCATCGCGATGAGGCTGGTACTTGCAATCACGTCAGGAAAACTAGAAAGGGACTCAAAGGTCTCAGCAACGATCAACAGCGTCTGAAGCTTCTCCTCAATGTCAATTTGAGATTGGATCGGACCGGATCCCTCGACGTGTTTTCGGAGCATTATTGCAATCTCAGCATACTGTTTCGCTGCCATTTCGGTCCCTGCATCCGAACGAATCTGGTCTAGCTGAATGGAGACACTCCGGATAAATGAAACATGATTAGCCATGAATTTCAGCGCCAACCCCTTTGCGCCAGCAGCTTCCGAAAGTCGCTCTCGAACGTCCTTCAGCGCCGCGCGCGTGGAATGGATCTGTTCACCCGCGCCCCTGAGGGCATTCGATAGCATCGTAACATCTTTGCTTTCAAGGATTCCCGGGGGAACGACTTCGAGTGAGTTAATCGTATTCGAGAGACTTTCAATGGTGGCGTCAAGAAGTCTTGCTGGCTTCTCAAAGACCTCCGCCCCAAGAGTTGATAACAACGTAACCGTGAGTGAGTCCGCAGCGGCCGCGATGACTTCGTTGTCGGCTGGGACCCACTCTTCTGGCCGCATTTCGTCCAGGAAGAACCCGACCGAAGCTAAAGCTGGAAGCCCGGTAATCAACTGCCTTCGAGATAGATTTGTCATTGCACAATATTACACTCATCTCGCGTATGGAAAGTCCAGGTGTCTTCGCCTGAACATTCCAGAAGGTTGCCCGACTAGACATTTTTGGATGAGATCACGGCGCCGATCTCGGTCACAATTCCCTATCTTCAGGGAACCACCGGGTGCCTCCCAAACCCGACCGCAGACGCAGTGTGCTCCCGGTCATTGGTGAGTTGTAGCGAAGACCAAGCGTTGAGGTTGTCTGTCAAAGGATTACTCAGCATGAGCCTCGATTGTCTACAAATGTGTTGTGTGCCCTATCATGTCGGATGTAAGAGAAGAAGAACAGGCCAAGACGATGAATATGCGGCAGGCATTCATGTACACTGATAGGCCGTGGGATTTCTGAAGAATCGGTCCTTGTGGACATTCCGAAAAGACATTGTCGCTACGATCCTCGTAGCGATTCTCACGTTTACGAGCGGGACGGCGTTCTTGCCCAAGACCCCGCGTGGCATTCAATGCCCAAACCATGTCTCTTGCGAGGTTCACTCCAAGAAGTTCCACCAGTGCGAGTGCGCCGAGCGAGCGTCTTCGGGCGCGACTCAGAAATCAGGACTCAGCCTTACGGCGGAATTTCCGATCCCTGTCGACTTTTCCGCGCTGGGGCCTAGGATTGAGCGCGACTGGAGTGTGATGGAGATTCGAGAGGAGATGCCTACCCTCCGAAATCCTAGTCCTGCGACTCCGCCTCCCGATCTGGCTTCGTAGTTCGTCCCTGTTTCGGGCCGCGTTGCGCCTGAAGCCCTTTCTAGTTGGAGGAAACGAACATGAAGCGAGACAACCCCATGCCCACGCGAATGTGGCTTGGCATCGCGACTTTGGGTGCAGTAGCTGTTCTTGCCTACACTTTTGTGGCGGGAAAAAAGCCGCTTGCCCAAGCGGGAGAACTTGACCCCAATCTAGGGGTGGAAGACGAGAAGGCGCTCTCTGAATTGGTCCTGCGTGAGCAGAAAAACCATCCGGCCACCCCGGAGATGAAAGAAGCCGCGAATTCCCTGGAAGGGAAGCCTGCCCCTGCCTTTGATCTCTTGGGGATCAAGGGAGAGAGACATACGCAAGCGAGTCTCACAACCGGAAAGCCGCTCCTCATCTTCTTCGTCGAAAAGGAGTGCCCGTGTTGCCTCGGTGCCAAATATTACGTCGAGCGCATCGACGAGATGTATGAGGGCAAGATGAATACGGTCGCGATCATCAACGCCGACAAAAAGGTGGCAGAGGCTTGGGCCCACGTCACAAAGGCGAACTTCGACGTACTGATGGATCCTGCTCAGAAGGTGATTCGAGCCTACGGGGCCGAACGGGGCGTGTACACCACGCTCGTCGGACCAGGCGGAAAAATCGAAAAAGCATACGCGGGTTATTCACTCGATATGCTGAAGGACCTCTCTTCAAGGATTGCAAAACTTGCCAACATCCCGGAGCCAAAATTTGCCATGAGCAAGGCTCCCACGACTCTCACGTCAGGATGCACATTTCCTGAACCAGACCCATCTACAACAAATCCATGAAAACTCTTACAACTTTCACTCTCGCTGCTATCGTGCTTGCCGGCACCGCCATCGCGGAAGAGCCCTGCAAGTGTAAACCGCTGCCTTCCTTTAAGTTGGCCGCGACAAACGGAAAGACCTACACCCAATCGGACATGACAAAGAAGGCCACCGTCGTGGTTTTCCTGAAGGCTGGTTGCCCTCACAATCCTAAGGCTGTTAGTGACCTGAACCGGCTCATGACAGATCTGACTTCAAAGGTCTGGGTCGTGGGCGTGGTCGATCTCGACGCCAAGGCCGCGAAGAAGTACGCCAGCGAACTGAAGGTCAAGTTCCCTCTCATCGCCGATGCAAACAAGAAGGTCGTGAACGGTTTTGGCGCCAAGCGAAGCCTGGATATGGCGATTGTCTGCTCTCACGATAAGAAGGTCGCTCAAGTCTGGGAAGGCTACAACCAAGCAAGTCTGAAGGAACTCGTCGTCTCACTTCCTGGGCACGGCGGACCTACGCTCAAGATGGATTACTCCAAGTATCCAAAGAGCCTCGTCTCTGGTTGCGGATTCTAAACAAGAGTCGAACCTAGCTTTCGCCCGTGCACTCTAGGGTGCACGGGCGTTTTTCTTGTGGTGGAAACCCCTGCCGGAGTTTGAGGGTATGAATTCTGTGTGGTCCTTCAGCAACCATCTCCTCCGTCCCGAGTTGGAAAGAAGGGTTTGTGTTTCGGCAGACCCCGGAAGTCTAGTCCATGGGAGGATCGATGAACATTGATGTTGGCATAGCTGTTTGGGCTGTCCTCGCCACGGCGGTTTTTCTGCGTATGGTTGTTGCCGAACCAAGGTTCACAAACGCCCGCAAACGAGGTTGCGTCCTCGGTGTCGTCGTGATGTTCGCCTCTTTCTGTCATCCGGCAACATATGGGATCGGAATTCTCCTTTCCATTTTTCTCTCCGTGATTTTCGTACACCTCACCACGTTAGGGGAGCGCCCCATTCATGATGAGCTCATCAGAGAGTTCGAGAAGAAGGAACTGGAAAAGTCTAGGATCGCTTCGCGCAATCCAATCCCGTGACACAAAATGAATCATCGACGTCAATTCAGACTCTCTAGGCGATTCACACTCGGGATGTACACCCTAGGGCTGGCAGGTTTTCTCGTGTATCTATTGGCGGCCTTGATCGGGTTGTCGGGCTTGCATCCAGTTCCGGGGATCAATGCCGAAGGCCTAAAGAAGGGTGATTCCGTGACGATTGGCAGAGAGCTCTACAAAGTGATCCGTGCCGAAAGGTGCGGATTTGGTTGGTGCGATGAAAAGGTCTACGTCCGGACGGCCACGAAGACGGTTGAGCTCGGAGTAACCCTGCGCCGATCCACCCTCCTCTTTTGCAGTGCAGGCACCCTCTTCGGTTTGATCCTTTCTCTTCGAGGTCTTGGGAAAAGTCGTGATGTCATAGCCGGCGAAAGCCTTCGCAGATAAATGCGTGAGCGGTTGTCACATTCGTTCAAGAGTCCTGCGATATAAGTCAAGACCTGATGAAATTGCGCGCTCGCGCGGGTCGGAATGACAATGAACAAATTCTCTGCTCTCGTCGGAATCGTTTTCCTTGCCAGTATCTCCTCGGCTCAAATCGTGCGGTACGACAACACGACCACCGCATTCACTGCCGCCGTAGCAAGCAATAATCTGAATGAAGTCTGGGGAGACATGCTCACGCTCTCCGGTCCCGGCCTGCTGAGCAAACACACCTTTGGAATTTGGAATTCTGCGCAAAGCGGGAATACTGGAAACATCGTCGCGGGAACCTTTACGATCAAGTTTTATGACAACACGGTCCCGTTTGTGTCGGGTCCCATCACGAATCCCCTACTGGGATCTTACACATTACCGGTGAATTTTGGCTCCACTCCGGTGTTGCCAGGGTCATTCCAACTCGTGACGGCCACGGGACTCGCCTCGCTCAACATCAATCTCCCCACCAACATCTTGATCACTCAAAGCTTTCAGCAGACCGTTGGATCAAGCATCCGGTATGGGGTGGCGAGCGGCTCGAATCCCACGACTGGATCAAGCAACAACGCGTTTTTAACAACGCTTAGCCTGAACGGGTTCATCAGCCAGTCGGGAAACTCGGGGAACCTCTACTACAAGGTAGAAGTTGTCCCAGAGCCGACTTCGTTGGCGGCTCTAGCACTGGGTGGTTTATGGGTTGCAAGACGAAAGCGGAACCGTTAGTGAGTGACCGCGCCTAGGTGGGCAGAAGAGACTGTTTTGGCGTAACGCCTGAGCGCACCTCCCGGGGCCACCACCTCGGGAGGCGTCCAGTTCGCTTTTCGGCGGAGAAGTTCGGCGGGGTCGATCTGAAAATCAAGACGGAATGACTCGGCATCGACCGTGATTTGATCCCCATCTTCGACGAAGGCAATAGGACCCCCGTCCACCGCTTCGGGGCACACGTGCCCCACCATCAGACCTTTCGTCGCGCCGCTAAACCGGCCGTCTGTGAGTAGAGCCACGGAATCGCCCAGACCTTGACCCACGAGAGCGGCGGTGACTCCGAGCATTTCGCGCATCCCGGGCCCTCCCTTGGGCCCTTCGTAGCGAATGACGAGTACCTCGCCTTGTTGAATGGACTTCGCTTGGACAGCCGCCATTGCTTCTTCTTCAGAATCAAAAACCCGGGCAGGACCCGTGTGAGCGAGCTTTTTCACCCCTGCCGTTTTCACGACTCCACCATTTGGTGCAAGATTGCCGTAAACCGCGACCAACCCTCCGGTTGGGTGCAACGGCTGGTCGACGCCTCGGACCACCTGACCGAGAGGCGGCATGGGAACATCCGCCAAGCACTCCGCCATCGTCTTGCCCGTGACCGTAAGGCAGTCTCCGTGCAGCAGGCCAGCCTCCACGAGAACCTTGAGCACCGCAGGCACGCCCCCGGCGGCGTGGAGATCAGTCATCACATATTGACCGCCTGGTCGTAGATCTCCGATAAGCGGCGTGTCTTGACTGATCGCGTGAATCTCTTCCAAGGTGATCGAGAGACCCAACTCGTGGGCGATCGCCGGCAGGTGGAGCGCAATGTTCGTGCTTCCCCCGGTGGCAACCGCCACGCGCACCGCGTTCTCCAACGAACGCCTCGTGATAATCTGAGAAGGCCGAATTCCAGTTCGAACGGCATGGAGAACCGCCCGACTAACCATTTGGTGCACAGAGCTTCGCTCGCCCGAATCGTCCTCCGCCGGAGGGCTGGAGGACCCCGGAACGGCCATGCCCAGCGCCTCGGCGACACACGCCATCGTGTTCGCCGTGTACTGACCTCCGCAGGCTCCCGCTCCCGGGCAAACCGCGCACTCGACAGCCTTCAGTTCGTCGGCATCGATCCGACCTGCTGAATAGGCCCCCGCCGCCTCGAATGCGTCTTGGATCGTCACGTCTTTGTCCCGATGCCGCCCCGGCTTGATCGTGCCCCCGTACAGAAACACGCTAGGAACGTCCAGCCGCGCCATCGCCATGAGCATTCCGGGGAGACTCTTGTCGCACCCGGCGATCCCCACCAGCGCGTCATAGCAGTGAGCTCTCATCATGAGCTCGACCGAATCCGCGATCACCTCCCGGCTCACGAGAGAGGCTTTCATTCCCTCGTGACCCATGGCGATGCCGTCGCTGACGCTGATCGTGTTGAACCGGCGGGCCGTGCCCCCGTCCTGCATCACGAGTTCAGCGATTCGCGCCGCCTGCGTGTCGAGGTTCACGTTGCAAGGAGTTGCCTCGCTCCAAACACTCGCCACCCCCACCCAGGGCTGGGCCATGTGCTGGTCTCCCAGCCCCATGGCGCGCAGCATGGCCCGGTTGGCCGTTTTATCAACCCCTTCCGTGATCGTCCGCGATTTGTGTCTGGGGTCCCACGTCATACAGGGACCTGCTTGGATTTCAGGAACGGCATCATGCCGCGTAACTCCCGGCCAACGCCCTCGATCGGGTGTTTGCCCTCGTCCTCGCGGATGGAGGTCATTTCAGGGCGTCCTCTTTCCACCTCGCGAACCCAGCGCTCGGCGAAGGCCCCCGACTGAATATCTTTAAGAAGATCGCGCATGGCCTCTCGCGATTCGGCGTTGATCACGCGCTTCCCGGCCACGTAGTCGCCCCACTCGGCGGTATCGCTGATGCTGTATCGCATGTAGCTGAGGCCGCCTTCATATAATAGGTCTACGATGAGTTTCATCTCGTGGAGACATTCAAAATAGGCTGCCTCCGGTTGATACCCGGCCTCTGTGAGAGTCTCAAATCCAGCCTTGATCAGTTCCGTAAGGCCGCCGCAGAGAACAGCTTGCTCGCCGAACAAGTCGGTCTCGGTTTCCTCCTTGAACGTGGTCTCCAAGATTCCGGCTTGGGCGCAGCCGATGCCCCATCCATAGCTGAGAGCAATCTCTTTCGTGTCTCCGGTGGCGTCTTGGTGAACCGCGACCAGGGCAGGCATGCCATTGCCAGATTGATATTCAGCACGAAGCCGGTGCCCCGGCCCCTTGGGCGCAATCATCGCGACATTCACGTTCGCCGGAGGCGAAATGCGATTGTAGTGAATGTTGAATCCATGGGCGAACAAGAGCGTCTGGCCATCGCGCAGATAGGGCGCGACCTCCGCCTCATAAATGTCCTTCATGGGGACATCGGGGACGCAGAACATGAGCACGTCTGCCCACTGTGTGGCCTCGGCGACACTGAGAACCTTCACGCCATGTGCCTGCGCTTTCATGCGCGAATTGGAGTTTTCGTGGAGCCCCACGGCGACGGTGCCGCCGCTCTCTTGTAGGTTCAGCGCGTGGGCATGCCCCTGACTGCCGAATCCGAGAATCGCGACCTTTTTGCCTTTAATCAGGTCCGGCTGAGTTTGATTGGTGTAGTAAATCGTTGCCATGATGTTAAAAATCTCCGTTATTTCACTCGGATGGCAACGAGGCCACTCCGAACAAGTTGTCGAATCCCGTAGGGGGAAAGGAGGGAAGCGAGGTGGTCGATCTTGGTCGGTTCGTCGGCCACCTGAAGAGTCACCGCGTGGTGCTCGAGGTGAACGATGCTACAACCCAACGTTTGGGCGATATCGAGGACCGCGCGACGCGTGCCTTCTTCAATCGCGACCTCAAACAGCGCCAACTCGCGTTGCACGCTTTCTTGCTGTTGCAAGTCGTCGACCTCGACAACGTCGACCTGCTTTTCAAGTTGCCGAACGCATTGGCGAAGGACGAGGTCATCTCCCTCGACAAGCAACGTCACGCGAGAAAAACCTTCCTGTTCGCAATCGCCCGCGTTGATGCTCGCGATATTGAACATTCGGCGGCGGAAGAGGCTCGTCAGCCGGTTCATCGTGCCGGGCTCGTTGTGAACCACGGCGGTGATCGTGTGGAGCGTGGTGCTCATCGTGAAACCTCCTGAGTTTTCGGAGCCGCTGGGTCCAGCAGCACATTGTCGTTCGAGGCCCCCGCCGCGACCATCGGATACACGTTGTCTTCCATCAACACCTTGAATTCGCAGAGCACGACACCTTTCGTTTCGCGTGCTTTTTGCATCATCTCGGTGAGGTGGCTAGCATCGTCGCACGAGAAATACGCGACCTCGTAGGCTTCTGCCAGCTTCTCGTAGTTCGGATTGCCCATCGCCACATGGCTGTGCCGATTTTCATAAAAGAGCTCTTGCCATTGCCGCACCATGCCCAAGAATCCGTTGTTGATCAAGCAGATTCTTACGTTGATGTTGTTTTCGACCGCTGTGATCAGCTCTTGCAGGGTCATTTGGAACCCGCCATCGCCCACCACGGCCCAGACCTCCTTCTCGGGGTGCGCGAATGCCGCTCCCATGGCTGAGGGGAAGCCAAAACCCATGGTGCCTAGCCCCCCGCTACTGACCCATTGGAAGGGTCGGCGGTACTTATACAGTTGGGCGGCCCACATTTGGTGTTGCCCCACGTCGGTGCAGATAATCGCATCCGAATCTGTCTGTCGGTTCAATTCGGCGATGACCTGCCGGGCATACAGTTTTCCAGGTTCGGAGGGGGGCACAAAGATCGGATGTTGGGAGCGCCAGTTGTCCAAGATCTCCCACCACTCGGGATGCGTTGCCGGGGCGGCGGCTGAGACGAAAGCGGGAAGGCTCTCAGACAAGTCTCCGGGGAGAATGACTTCGGTTTCGACGACCTTTGAGAACTCGCTTCGGTCGATATCGAAGTGGATGATCTTGGCATGGGGGGCAAACCCGTTCACCTTGCCTGTCAAACGATCATCCCAGCGCATGCCGATTCCGATGACGAGATCGGCGTGCTGGACCGCCATGGTGGAAGTGTATTCCCCGTGCATTCCCATCATGCCAAGCGATCGCTTGTCCATTCGGTCGAGGTTTCCGAGACCCAGCATGGTGCTGATCACGGGAAGATCGCACTTTTCGGCAAGCTCCGCGAGGGCCGCTGAGGTATCCGACCAGAGGACGCCCGCGCCCGCAATGACGACCGGTTTCCGTGATTCGGCGAGGAGTTTGACGGCTCTTTCGATTTGCGCATAGTTGACCGGCTCAGAGGGTCGATACCCGGCCCGCTCCACTTTCTCAGGGAAATCCCGGGTCGTGGCGGCGATAAACACATCTTTTGGGACATCGACCAACACGGGCCCTTTACGCCCTGTGTTGGCGAGATAGAACGCCTCGGCCATGACGTGGGGCAGCTCATCGACATGCCGCACGAGATAATTGTGCTTCGTGATGGGGATGGTGATTCCTTGGATGTCGGTCTCTTGAAAGGCATCGGTGCCGATGGCCCACGAGTTGACGTTGCCAGTGAGGACCACCATGGGGATGCTGTCCATCATGGCGGTGGCGATGCCCGTGACAAGGTTGGTCGCGCCGGGGCCGCTTGTGGCGAGACACACGCCAACTTCTCCGGTCGAGCGAGCATAGCCATCGGCCATGTGGGCCGCGCACTGCTCGTGGCGCACGAGGACGTGATGGACCTCGGGCCAGTTCAACATTTCGTCGTAAAGGGGGAGGACGACACCTCCCGGGTATCCGAAGATCGTTCGAATTCCATGATTGACCAGGGCCTGCATGATAATTTGGGCGCCGGTACGTTGCTTTGGTTCTTCACTCATAGGTTTGGTTCCTGTTTGCTGCCCGTGGCGCCGTTGCCTCTGGCAAAAAAGAAACCCTTCCTGGCTTTCCAGGAAGGGCTCTCAAGTTTCTTTGTTGTGCGCTTCCTGGTTACGTTCTTGTAAGAATAAGGACGACGACGAGAAGGAGACCGACGACAACAAGACCAAGGCCCGGAAGGACTCGGCTGTTTTCGTTCAGTTCGTTCGTCAGAAAGCTCACGACGCTTTTATCTTACTACACTTTTCGCTAGGTCAGGAGGCGAGTCTTGGCCCAGTCTGTAAAAAAGTCGTCGTTTCAGGGGTGCGGGTGGTAACATGGCGGCCAAGCCATGAGAAAAGAGTCTTTGATCAATTTCGTGCTCCTAGGAGGGTTCCTCATGATGCTCCTTGAGATTCGAGTCATGCACCTCTACGAACTCAAAGACCATTGGCAGACATGGATTCCGCTCTTCTATTGCGTGCTCGCAATGGCGGCATGTTTCATGTCGGGATCGAAAAATGTGAAGTTGGCGCGCGCCGCCGTCTGGATATTTGCCCTCGGATTGTTGGTCGGTCCTCTGGGTCTCTATTTCCATCTCGACGGAAGCCTAAAACCGTTGCAACCGCTTTTTGGCATGGGCGAACCCGATGGAGGCCCCCCGCCGTTGGCCCCTCTGGGGCTTGCTGGTCTCGCGGCAATCGGCCTCATCAACGGCTGGCCGAAGAAGGGTGAAGAGTTAGCTCGTGCTTAAGTATCAATTCATCCGGAAAGCCCACCGATGGGTGGGGCTGTTGTCGAGCCTTTTCCTCATTGTCATTTCCGCCACGGGATTCTTGCTCGCGATCAAGGGAAACGTCGCTTGGATGCGACCCCCCGTCGTGGAGACCTTCCCGACCGAGAGCTTTTTGCAGGTAGTCGGGCCAGGGGTGGCCATGGATGCGGCTTTTGCGAAGAACCTCCCCGAACTGCAGACCCCTTCGGATGTCGATCGAGTGGACTATCGCCCCAAGGACAACGTGTTCAAGGTGCTGAGCAAAAAGGGGTACTGGGAGGTGCAGGTGGACGGGACCTCAGGCCGCGTGCTCCAAGTGGCAAAGCGAAATGATCAGCTCACCGAGGACATCCACGACATGTCGTTCTTTGCGGAGTTCACGCACAAATGGGTCTTGCCGGTCGTGGCCGCCTCGCTCTTTCTCCTCGGCGTGAGCGGAATCGTGATCTTCCTCAATCCTGTTTTCCGGCGGCGCGCCCACCGGAAAAACTCAGGGAATTGATTCGCTTTCGCGCCTTGCCTCCGCCCCCCGAACGACTCGCCCTTCGGGCGAGACTCCCTTACTTCCCCCCGCCCGAGTCCGCCGTTGGCGGCCTTTTCCCGGGCGAGAGGCGGCGGCGCGAGCCGAGAGGTTACCGACGTCGCTTGCGAAGGAACAATCCAAGGCCGCTGGCCAAGGCGAGCATAGTTCCTGGCTCGGGGGCCACTACAATGTCGAAGTCCAGTGCCGTGGCTGTGGGAGAATTCCCAAGGCTTACGGAAGGATAGAACGAACGGCTCGCCTCATCCCAAAAGATGAGGTCGTGGTTCGCAGAGGCGCTGGTGTCCCACAAATTCATGTATCCCGTGTGGGTCCATGCGCCCCCAATGGTGCCGCTCGTAGAGAAGGGGAAAGTCCACGGGGCCGATATCGAAGTTGACCCGACACCCCCTGCGGTGTAGACCCTGCTTGGTCTGCTGAACTCATCCTGAGCGATCATCTTGTTCCCGAGGAGATCAAGATTGAAGAATGGAGACCCGGAGGCCGTTGTAAGGGTATCTACCAGCACAGGTGACAACCCCGAAGAATTCCAGCGATAGAGTCGATTGCCAAGACTGGTGGTGGTGTTTTGAACCAGACCGTAGAAATCGCCATTGGGCGCCTGGACACCGTCGTAAAACGTCTGGAGTGTTCCGCTTGGAGCGGCGAATGCCCCTATGAACGCCCCGTTCGACGTCCATCGGCCAATCTCGTTTGAACCACCGAACGAGCCGGAAAGGATGTAGTTTCCGCTGTTATCGAACGAGATGTTCGTATAATTTGAGGGCGCGGCAAAGTTCACGGAGCGAAGTAGCGAGCCTGTATTGTAATTGAATACCGAAATGCGACTTCCTGACGTGGAACTGTAACTCAGTACGTGCGCGGTGCCGTCACTTTGATTGATGGCAAGCTTTCTGGCACCGGTGATTCTTCCCGTTCCAAACTTTCCAAGATACGCTGCTGTCTCAACGCCGTATCGGTAGACCTCGGTCGCGGTCAAAACCAGACCCAACTCAAAACTTGCAAAAGATGCTGATGGAAGCGCCAGCGCAGCCAGCAACACAAGATGTCCTCTTCTCATGGCTGTATGATACAGCAACATCCCCGAATTTCCTAGTCTTTCGCACCCCGAAAGAATGACGGTTCTGGCTTTTCTTCTTCGACTTGCTCATCCGTGTCCGCCTGGAGCCCCAAAATCATATGGCCGATCCACGGGGCTGCGCACAGGAAAATGAGAATCGTCGCCGGTACGAACATTGCGGCGCCAGCGCTGACCAATATCCCAATCAGGTTCACGGCTCCGTGTCGCCGGAGGGTTCGTCGAACTGACTCGGTACATTCGATTTCTGGCGAAGTCAGGTAGATCCTGCGGACGCATTCCAACGCAACAAGATTCCCCAGAATGAGCAGCAGCGCATATTCTCCGGGGAAAATCGAGCCCGGATCGAGCAAGATAGCCTTCTTCACGCCCATCGCCAGAGTCACGATCCCGACCGTGAGCGGAAAGTGCAGGTAGAGCCATGCCCGGAAGCGTCTCACCCCGTCGGAGTCGACTACAGGACGCCCCTCTGCGCCTCGAACCCCCATGAAGTAGGCCCACCAAATGCCAAAGGCAACGGTAAAGCCCCCCAGCGCCGTGGCGAGAGTCACCCAGTGGAACGGGGTGCCTTGGAGCCCCACCACGATTCCGGCCACGCTTTCGCCCAAAACAATGATCGTGAACAATCCGAGTCGCTCCGGGACGTGATGAAAGTGGGGAGGAATAAGAATATTGTATTGGCCTGCGGTCAGAGGAGTCGCAAAATCGATCGCGATAGCAAGCAGCCAAAGAGTCCAGCGATACGGCTCCGGCAACAGCAAACTAAATCCCCAAATAGAAGCTGCAATCCCAAATCCCAGGGCGTAACGGGTGGTAAGAGGTCGGGCACGAGGAATGTGCAGGCCAGCCCGCAGATACTCCCAAACCAAGAGCGTTCGGATCCCTATGTACGCGAGGACAAAGTAGCCTGAGTTCCCGGCGATGGCGCTCGGAATGGCGACGGCCATGCAGGCCACCAGAAACATCTGCGCCGCCGTCACGATCTGGTGAACGAGGTCGTTCGTATCAAAACGAGTGAGATAAAAGGTGTGGCCCACCCACGCCCACCAGACCGGAAGGAGCAAGAGTAGTGTCGCCATCCAACCCTTCATGGAATAGTGCTCGGCAAGCTGAGTCGCAGATTGGTTGATGGCCACCACGAAGATTAGATCAAAAAAGAGTTCCAGCCAGGTCGCCTTGCGGTCGCTGTGTACATCCGTCATTCGTGGCGGAATGAGTGTATTGGCTCGGAGGGTGTATCGGCGAAGACGGCGCACGGCGCAAGTCTACTTCCCCAAACTTTGTGATGGGGCGTGTAAGCTCTCAAACATGGTGTGGTCCATTCAGATCGTTACACTCTTGGTCGCTGCGAATGTTGCAGCCCCGAGAGACGTGTATCTCGCGCATCTTATCACTCACCCCCGGGCGGCGGAGAGCCAGCGCGGATTTACACAAGCCCAAATGGCTGAAATGCAGGCAGACCACGTGCGCAACTTGGGGGCATTGGCGAAGGCCAATAAGAACATTTTTGCTGGACCTTTGGGCGAAAACATCGCGCTCCGCGGGATCGTGGTGATGCCGGTGAAGTCTGCGTTCGAGGCCCACCAGTGCTTTGCGTCCGATCCTTTCATCAAGAACGATATTCTAATGGTGAAGACCATGCGTTGGACCATGAGAGAGTCGGGTCTTGTCGATGGATCGAACCTCCCCTTCGTTATCGGGCAGTACGGCCTTGGGTATGCCATCCGAAAGAACGCTTTTGCCCCCGAGCCTTCGGCGGACGAGAAGAAAGCCCATGAAGAGGTACTGGCTGCTGCCGATCGGGACGGAGTGTTAGGGATGTATGGCCCCGTGCAAGATGCCCACTACGCAGAGGCCTATGTTTTTAAGATCTCGGATGCTCCTCGCGTGAAGGCGATTTTTGAGGCGAGCCCCCTGTTCAAGTCTGGCCGGTATGCGTTTGAATATCACTCCCAGTATGCGGTGAAAGGCATGTTTGGGAACTAGAATTGGCACTGTGCCATATATACTTGCATGCTCGCTTCTGTCTTGCCCCTCTTGGTTTCTGGCATCGTCGCTTGGAAACAACCTTACAAGCCTGTATCGAATCCGGAAGACGTTCGGGCGGCGATGGTCCAGCACCAAAAAACTGGGGACGAAGTTTTCCTTCGCGGGACGGTCCTCACCATTGTCACAAACTCCACTGCGCCAAAAGTTCAGTTTTCCTCCCCCATCCAGGCGAAGTTATCGAAGGTTGAAGGGACCGACTATTGGGCAGCTCAGCTCGAGGGGAAGAACTGGAACCAGGCTTTCTTTTCGTATTCGATCCAGGATGGATCGGACCGAAGCAAGATCAAGACAAAGAACTGGTTCGGACCCCTAGCGCCTCGATTTCCTCGTCAGGTCTCTTCTGTAAAAGGCACCCTCGAAACCTTCGAGCTAGATATGGGCAATTCAGGAATGAAGCGTAAGGTGCTCGTCTATCTGCCCCCGAACGCCCCTAAAGGCATTCCCGTGGTGTATCTCACCGACGGAGAAAGCGCTCGCTCGTACGCCCCAGCGGTGGAGGCGGCGATTCAAGACGGCCAGATTCGACCGATCGCGATGGTCGGGGTGTACTCAGGGCCATACCAAGGGAAAATTGAGGAAGGATACAATGTGGAGCTTGACTTGAGGGCAACGGAATACCTCCATGTTTTAGGCAAGCCAGATTTCGAACGTCACCTCAAATTCTTTTCTGGGCAAGTCCCGGCTTGGGCCGAACAGAAGTTTGGCGTCTCGAACAAGAGGGAAGATCGAGTCTTACACGGATTTTCGAATGGAGGCGCGTTTGCCGTGGTGGCCTCGATCCTCGCGCTCGAGGTCTTTGGTTATGTTTTGCCCTACTCGGTAGCGGCCACCGAGAGTCCGCGCAACCTGCAAAAGCTCTTTGGCGCGCAACGGCTCTCTGACTACTATTTCGCCTCGGGAACGCTAGAGCCTTTCATCGAGAACTCATACCGGATGGCGAAGCTCTTCCAAGACAACCGTGCCAAGGTTGTCCAACGAAACTACTTTGAAGCGGGCCATGACTTCCTCATGTGGAATCTTGCGTTTGTCAATCACCTAAAACAGATATTCCCAAAAGAGTGAGGATTCGGTATAGACTACCGGTGTGCGAAAAGATAAGGATCTTGTGGAAGCTCTGGCAATGCTGAAGGAAACGCCCCCCGATATCGTGGGGCAACGCCTCCGCAGAGCAAGGGTGAAACAGGGTCTCTCCATCCGCGATTTAGCCGCTCGTGCGGAGATAAGCAAGTCCTCCGTGGTTCGGGTCGAATCTGGCGAACCCTCGCACGGACGGACGATTGTCAAACTTTGCCGTGCACTAGGTTTGCACCTCGCGGGGCTCCTCACGCCTCCTCCCAATGATGTTCCTTTCGTTCTTCACACTCGCGCCGATGACAAGTGGTTTGACATGCACAACTACGGCGACGGGCCCTTCCCCGATAACTCGGTGGAATACCGACAGAAGTTAGCCTCGGAAGGGAAGCTTGATGTCGGAATCCTCCTTTTGACCAATCGCCTTGGCGGCGGCATGATGTTGCCCGTTCTGGGCGAACTTTACGGCCCCAGCGAACCTCGCCGGCACACGGGAGAAGAGATGGTTTACGTCTTGGAAAACGATTTGCTCATTCGCATTGGCGATAAAGAGATCACAGTTCGACCCGGCGAGGCGATCACGTTTTGGAGCGCAGAGGAACACGTGTACAGTCCTGCTGAGCCGGGCAAAGTCACGCGATTCCTTTCTATTCGCATCGACTATGTCCGTTCTTTGCAATAAATAATCTTCAAAAGCGCAACTTATTCGCGGCCCTTCGGGTTAAGATAGGGATTCATATCATGAAACCCATCGTCATTCTCGCAGCGCTGTGCTTCACCGGCGCGACTCTCTCTACGGCTCAGCAGGCTCCGGTCGCAAAACAAGACCAGACTTCCTACGAATCGGTTCAACGAATTCTTGACACCTATTGTGTCGGTTGCCACAGCGGGGACCGCGCAAAGGGCGGAATTCGCTTGACGAGTTACGACGAAGTCATGGATAGTAACGTGATCGTTGAAAAGAACCCAGGAAAGAGCCGTCTCTACAAGGCGGTTACCGGAGCCAAAGGGGTTCGAAAGATGCCTCCTGGACGGGGACCCTCGCTCAACAAATCACAGCTAAACAAAATCGAAACTTGGATCGCGCAAGGCGCGAAAAACGACGAATGAAGAATCGACTCCTCCTTCTCTCCATTGCCCTTGTGGGCATCTCTATTCTTGGTTGTGGATCCGGTAGCACCGAAGAAACCACCAAGAAAGAAGAATCAGCCCCCGCGAGTGCTTCGAAAGAAGCGGCTCCTTCCGCACCTGTGGCGGCGGGATTTGCGGCCGTGCAAGCTGTGCTTACGAAGAATTGTGCAAATTGCCATTCTGGCCCCGACGCAAAGGAAGGCGTGAAGCTCACGAGCTATGAAGAAGTCATGGCGGGCGGCGAACACGGCCCGATCGTGAAGGCCGGAGACCCCGAGGCAAGCCTGCTCTACAAGGTGATCTCAGGAGCGCCCGGAGTCAAAAAAATGCCGCCGAAAGCACCGCTTTCGACGGACGAGATTGCCCTGATCGCCGACTGGATCAAGGCAGGAGCGGCAAAGAGCTAACTACTCAGTCTTAGCCTGCCAATCCTTCGAAGTATTTCCAACGTCCTTTACTACCTTGTCCACGACCCGCTTCATCACATCCGGTGTGATGGAGCGGTTGTCTATGGGGTGAGCCAACATCAACCTGTCATCCTTCGTGAGGTAGAAGAAGGATGGCTGGACGGATCCATTTTGCCGAAGAAGCGCCTTGAATTGGTCACCAGTTGGATTCGATCCTAGATGAACCGTCAGCCAAACGTAATTCTTGCTTGGAGAAATTTCGGCCCCTACGGGGATGTTAAACGCGTCGGTCTTGACGTCAATCTGGGCTTTTTCCTTGCCAACCTCCGTTCCGATATCCTTGACTGTGTATCCCAGATTCGAAATCATCGTTTTCAGCTTAGGGTAGTCAAGCTGGTCTGGTTCGGCAAAGCCGATAAGTACGGGAATCGCACAAGTGACGGCAACGAGCCCGAAAATCTTTGTTCGCGTCTTCATGCCTCTTATTATAGGCGAGCGATTCAGGATCTGCCGCCATTTCGCACGATATAGAGTCGCGTGGGTCGATCTCTCTGGCAAGCAGAGGGGCCTTTCCTTCAAGATAAGGAGAAGAACCATGTTTACTCTTGCCGTTTCTCTCTCCATCCTTCCCGTCCTCGCTTTGGGCGCGCCTTCGGTAGAAGGTAGTACCGTCACCTATACATCGGGCGGTGAGAAAATGGAGGGCTATGTTGCGTATCAGCCGGCCCTCTCCAGTGTCCGCCCCGGAATCTTAATCGTCCACCAGTGGGCGGGCCTGACTGAGTACGAAAAGATGCGTGCTCGCCAACTCGCCGAACTTGGCTACGTGGCATTCTGCGTGGACATCTATGGCCAAGGGGTTCGTCCGGAAACCGCGGCTGAACGAGGCAAACAGGCAGGATTTTACAAAGGAAACCGGCCCCTCTTCCGAGAAAGGCTCGCGTCTGGCCTGAAAGAGCTCACCATGATGAAGAATGTCGACACGAAGCAGGTCGCGGTGATCGGTTATTGCTTCGGGGGAACAGGCGCGCTTGAGCTGGCGAGATCGGGAGCCGATGTAAAGGGCGCGGTCAGTTTCCACGGCGGTCTCGATAACCCCACCCCAGAAAACGCAAAGAATATTAGGGCGAAGGTGCTGGTCCTTCACGGTGCCGACGACCCATTTGTCCCCAAGGCTCAAGTCGATGCGTTCAAGGCAGAAATGAAGGCGGCAAAGAAGCCTTTTGAGTTCGTGGCGTACCCAGGAGCTGTCCACTCCTTTACGCACAAAGACGCCGGAAACGACCCGAAGACAGGCGCTGCTTACAACGAAGAAGCGGACAAAAAGAGCTGGGCGGCGATGCTTTCGTTCTTCAACAAGATTTTCAAAACGAAGTCCATCGGAACCTCCCGCTGAGGGAACGTTGATTCCGTCGACGCGGAATACTCGAAAGTAAAAGTGCCGCCCCTGTGGAAAGGGGGCGGCAAACTACATAGATTGCTTTTGGAAAGAAGTTTGAAGAAGTTACTTCTTGTTGCGTCGTCGGCTGATGGCGGCAAGACCAAGGCCGATGGCTGCGATGGAAGCAGGTTCTGGAACTGGGCTACCGGCGACTTCGACCATGTCGAAGCGGAGAGTTCCTGTGGTTCCGTAAGCTGCACCGGACGAGCTCACATAGGCGCTCGTCGAAGGAGCGAAGATCGTGGTGACTCGGAACCCGAAGTTTGCGTTGTTGTTCACGCCTGCGATGGCAGAAAGGTCAACTGTTCGGTCGTTGAACCAAGTGTCGCCCGAAGTCGCTTCGAAAACTCCACCGTTGAGCAAGCCAACGGAAGAGAAATTGGTGCCGTCCGTGGTGTATTCGAATTGAATGAACTTGCTCACCGAGTTGCTGTGTCGGTTGTCCCATTGCACAATAATGTCTTTTTGACCGAGTGTGGAAACGTTGAATCGAGCGCCTCGTGTTCCCGAGCCTGTGCCTTGAGCTGCCCAAGTGGAAAGGTTCCAAGCTGCATCGTCTGCCACTTCGGGATCGGTCGAGCCGGTTCCGCTGTTGCCGGAAGCGAATGTTGAGGTCGCGCCACCGAGGAGAGCGGCCGTGCCTGCGCCAACCTTTGGAGAGAGCGTTCCGGTTCCGGTGTTCGCGTCGCTTGGTTGCGAATTGAAGTCCCAGAGAGTGATGATCGCGGCCTGCGAGGACGCAGCCATTGCGGCGAGAGCGAGAAGAGACAGGGTTGTTTTCATGGTCGTTTTTCCTTTCGTACCGATCCAATCGATCGGTAAGTCTATTGTTTCGTGGGGATGTTGAGGCAAGGTTAAGGGCGGGCAGGCTTAGCAGAACCTTAACCCGCCCTCGTTCCTTTGTTTAGAGAATCTCGTCCCCAGCCAGGTTGTAGTTGTCGCTGAGGATGAAGTAGTCGAGCAGATCGACTGAACCGTCCTCGTTGAAGTCGGCGTTGGCATCGAATCCTGCGTCGCCCGTCGAGAGGTTGTAGCTATCGGAGAGAGCGAAGTAGTCGAGCAAATCGATGCTGTTGTCGCCGTTGGCGTCGCCATTTGGCAAGATCACCGTGGGAAGCGTCACCGACGCTCCGTTGGCAACGAACGAGGCACTTGCTTTTTGGAGCCAGTGGCCCGTTCGAACGTAAACCTTGTGCGATCCGCTCACAGCCTTCGTCGTAACCGTGAGATTTCCAGCGAAGTTCACGAATCCGTTTGTGGTGTCCACAACGTTTCCGTTCGCATCCACAACGACCGCGGTCAACGTCTTATCGGCGTCGAGATCGAAGTCGCCGAGGTTCACCGGAACCACGACTTCAGTCGTCGCCGATGGAGATTCGGCGATGCCTCGGAAAATGTAGTTCGTAGGAGCCGTGGCGATGACCGTGCTGCTGCTCAGATCCTCGGGAACCTTGACGAGAGTGGCGCCGCTGGCGCGCAGGCCGTAGAAGAACCCATCCTTATAGATGAAGTTGTTCATACCGCCCGTGGTGGCACCGGTTCGGCCTGTTTCCACCCAGACTCCGCTCTGAAGTTCGAAGCGAACGAGACCAAAGGCATTCGTGCTGCTGCTGAGGATGACCTTCGTGGGCGAAAGGAACACAAAGTCTCGGATCGAACCCGCAAGCCCGATCAACGGATTTGCAAGAACGAGGCTGGTCGGCGTTCCGTTGATTTGGTAGAACGAGTTTCCGAGGGTCTGTCCGCCAAAGACGTTGTCATCGGAGCTGGTGTAAAAAATATCGGAGCCGTAGAACCCAAGGGCTCGAACGCTCGTTCGGTCGCCGTCCAGCGCGGGGAAGTCAGTGATTTTCGTCCCCGTTGAACTGCCCCAACTGAAGAGGTCAACGCCGCCCGTGCCAGTTCCTGTGTAGATCGTGTTGCCATCTTTCGAGATTGCGGTGCGGAAACTATCTCCGTCAGTTTGATCAATCCCGAGCACGCGACCGAAGTCAACCACTCCGCTGGCGGGGATTCGTGCGACCATTCGATCGGAGAAAAGCCCCGGTTGCCCGACGCCAGGAGCATCGGCATAACCCGCTACCAAGAGGTACCGACCGTCTTGGCTCAGGGTGACTTGGTTCTCCGAGGTCTCGTCGGGTTGACCTGTGATTCGCTGACCCGCGGTTGTGAATGGCATGGGGACGTCCACGCCAACCTGGGTTCCCGCGGTGCTGTATTGCCGAAGCGTGATCGGATACGTCGTGGCGGCCGAGGTGGCGGTCCCGTCGCCCAACATGGTCACGACCAAGTTTCCGGACGAGAAGTTTGCGAAGCTCTGGGCGGTGAGGCCCGCGAGAAGAAGAGTCGAGAGTTTTTTCATAGCAATGGTCCTTTCTTTCGTGCGAAATGCGTTAGCGGCTGATGCAGGTTCCGTTCGGGGCGAGTTCATCAGAGGCAGAAGTCCAGCCTCCGCAGTCTCCGGTAGCTCCACCGGCTCCGTCTTCAGGAAGTCGGAAACCCCAATCTGTTGCCTGAGGCTCGGTTCGGCGTCGCTCGGAACTAAACCGGTACTTCATGTAACCGGCGTGACCGTCGATGTAGACCACGTTTCCGCCGTCGTTATGGGGAAACTGCTTGCCGCGATCTTGGCCGGTGTCGTGGAGGTTCCGGGCCTGGATCCCGTCCAGCCCCGAGTTCACGGTGAGGAGCTTCCACAGCTCGTCCCCTTCCATATCCGGGTCAATGCCTTCTAGGAACAAATAGCTTCCGGCGGGGTCTTCCCACGTGGTTGCGCTCGGCCAGTCGTCAGAGATGTGCTCGTTCAACGAGTAATTGGTGTAGTAAAAGTATCGATTTGCGGCGTCTCGCTGTAGCCCGTGGCTCTCGGCAAAGGTTCGGAACTGGGCAATGGTGCATCCGCCCCGGGTCCAGTTGCCGGCGCCATCGAGAATCTGGAGGCGCTTGCTCGTGGGGCAAGTATAGATATCGCCCCCGGTCCCCTTGAAATTGTCCGGAGCCTTCTTTTGAAGGTACGGGCGCATGAGGAATGGCCAGTAGTGTTTGCCCCAGTCTCCGCCGGGAGCCGTACTACATGTGTTTCCGGAGAAGTATTGGTCGTCGTAGTCTCCGAGGTAGAGAACGGACGCGGTGCCAAGCTGCTTCATGTTGCTCAAGCAGACGGTCTTTTTGGCCGCGCTTTTCGCTTGGGCAAAGACAGGGAAGAGGATCGCGGCAAGGATTGCGATAATCGCAATCACGACAAGAAGCTCGATCAGGGTGAATGCTCGTGGAGCGGTCTTCATCTTGGCCCCAGTATCGGCGGCCCTTGTTAAGTGAAGATTGTCAACCGGTTAAGGGAATGTGATTCACAAAGAAATGCTCGAAATAACCGACCAAGCGCCCGGTGGGGGTTGAAAATCCAGCGGGCGTCTGGTATGATACGAGGTCGCGCAAGCGTGTGCGCTCCTTTTCTTGTCACCGCGAGGAGCACGCTGCTGCCGAACCTTTATTTGCCCCGAAACGGGCACCTTGAAGAAGATAGACGCAGGAAAACCCATGAAAGTCAGGGCCAGTGTGAAAAAGATTTGTGACAAGTGCAAGGTCATTAAGCGGGCAGGTGTTGTCCGCGTGATCTGCGTGAACCCTAAGCATAAGCAGCGACAGGGCTAATCCGGAGGAACCAAGAAAAAAGTGGCACGTATTGCCGGTATCGATCTACCGCGAGAAAAAGCGATTCTGTACGCTCTTCCCCTTATTTACGGGATAGGGCGCGTAAACGCGCGTATCATTATTGAGCGCGCCGGTCTAGACCCCCGAACCAAGGTGAAGGAACTCACCGATGCCCAAGTGGGTAAGTTGCGGGAAATGATCGATGACTATCAAGTCGAAGGAGACCTGCGCCGCGAGGTGTACGCCAACATTCGACGACTGATGGAAATCGGTTGTTATCGCGGGCTCCGCCACCGACGTGGTCTGCCAACGCGGGGTCAACGAACTCGAAGCAACGCCCGAACTCGAAAGGGTAAGGCCAAGACCGTTGCTGGAAAGAAGAAGGCGAAGAAGTAAGGAATAACCCATGGCAAGAAAGCAAGTCGTACGAGGAAAGCAAAAAGAAAAACGACAGGTGCCCGTGGGGAATGCCTACATTCAAAGCACCTTCAACAACACGATTGTTACGCTCACAGACCCCCAGGGCAATACGCTCTGCTGGTCGAGCGCAGGCAACGTCAACTTTAAGGGAAGCCGAAAGGGCACGCCATTTGCCGCCCAATTGGCAAGCGAAAACGCCGTCAAGAAGAGCTATGACTTCGGTCTGCGCAAGGTGGATGTTTTCGTGTGCGGTCCCGGAAGCGGTCGCGAAACTGCGATTCGCGCCCTCCAAGCTGCTGGCCTGGAAGTTATGTCCATCCGCGACGTGACTCCTCTCCCGCACAACGGTTGCCGCCCTCCTAAGAAGCGACGCGTCTAATGATGGTGGACCTGAGAAGTCTTTGACCTCTCAGGTCCTATCGTCTAGCCCTGACTCAAAAAATTTATTGAACTAGCCCTGCATTGACAGGGCCCACGAACTATGCCGCATATCCAAACTCTTGAACTGAACTCGGAAACTGGAAAGTTTGTGCTGGAGCCGCTTGAGCGCGGATTCGGCCAAACGATCGGGAATGCCCTGCGCCGGGTGCTCCTTAGCCAGATCCAAGGCGCGGCCATTACGGCTATCAAGATCGATAAGGTCTTCCACGAGTTTGCTCCTATTCCCGGAGTGAAGGAAGACACCACTCAGCTCATTCTTAACCTGAAGAACGTTGCGATCCGATGCGATTTCGAAACCACCCCTCCGGACGAAGTCGTACTTCAACTCGACGTGAAGGGTCCTGGACGAGTGACAGGCGCCGATATCGTTTGCCCACCAGGAACCGTGGTGGTGAATCCCGACGTGTACATCGCCACGATCAGTGATGCGAAGTCCAGTCTCACCATGGACCTCTTCGTCAATTGGGGTAGCGGATACGTCCTCCCCGATAAGCAAGAGAAGTACAAGGGGACCATCGGGATCATCGCCGTCGGAAGCCAATTCACCCCGGTACGAAAGAGCAACTACATCGTAGAAGCCACCCGTGTGGGAACTCGAACCGACTACGAGCGGCTCATTCTTGATATCGAAACCAACGGTGCCGTCTCGCCAAACGATGCTTTGACGCAGGCTGCCCACATCCTGGATAAGTATTTCCGCATGTTCTTCGAACTGGGTCGCTCGCTGGCCGATTTCGAAGACATCGAGGAAGATGACGAGGACGAAGGTCTCACCAACGTTCCCGACATCAAAATCGAAGAGCTCGATTTCTCGCAACGAACGTTCAACTGCCTCCGACGAGCCAACCTTGGCACCCTAAGAGCATTGGCCGGCGTCACAGAAGCTGACCTGAGCGGAATTCGCGGTTTCGGGAAAAAGTCGCTCACGGAAGTGCGCGAAAAGCTTGCTGAGCATGGCCTCGCATTGAAGCCCCCCAAGGGCGGATACCGAGCCATTGATCTCCTCGACGATGATGAGGAAGACTTCGACTGAGACTAGATCTCATTCTTTAAGGACCATTTAGGAAAGCCAAAATGAGGCACAAGAACGACCATAGAAAACTCGGATTGCCAAGCGATCAGCGGCGAGCACTTCTCACGAATCTGACTCGTCAAATGATCCGCCACGGCTACGTGCACACCACCTTCGGCCGAGCCAAGGAACTTCAGCGATTGACCGATCGAATGATCACTCTCGCAAAGAAGAACGACCTGGCCGCTCGACGCGAAGCGCGAAAGGTGCTCGTGGGCCACAGTAGCTCCTCGCCGAAGCCAGTCAAACTCCTGGCCGGAAAGAGCGACCTCGAAAAGCTACAACTCCTCAAGGAAAGAAGCTTGATCAACGGGGAAGACCTCGTGAAGCACCTTTTCGATGTAGTTGGACCGCGATTCAAGGATCGACCAGGCGGCTACACTCGACTGACGAAAACGGGCGTGCGACGCGGCGATGCCGCTACCACTGCAATCGTGGAGTTTGTCGACTAAAAGAATTCAGCTTGTCGTCGCATACGACGGCACTGATTTTTGCGGCTGGGCCGCGCAAAAAGGACTGAGAACAGTCCACAGCATATTGACAACTGAAGTTCGCCAGATCACAGGCGAGGAAACTGTACTCGTTGGAGCAAGTCGGACCGACAGCGGAGCCCACGCAAAGGGTCAAGTTTGTCACTTTGAAACCGAAGTTCCAATCGAGCCAAGTCGATGGGCCACCATCTTGAATCGAAAACTACCGGGAGATCTCGCGGTCGTTCGATCCAAACAGGTTCCCAAAACTTGCCACAGTCGATTCAGCCCGCTCGACCGGCACTATCGATACCGAATTCACATGGGAGTGCGCGATCCAGAACGAGATCGCTACACCTTCAATACTTGGTACAAAATCGATGCTGGTCAAATTCATCTTGCGGCGCAAGTCTTGCAAGGAGTCCACGATTTCCGTGGATTTAGTGAAGAACTAGAAGAGGATGCGAACTCCATTCGCGAAATCTACTCCATTCAAGTCTCGCAACGAAAAGATGAGATCCATCTTGATATCGTCGGAACGGCTTTCCTCCGAGGCATGATGAGACGGATCGCGGGAGGGCTCTTCGAGGTAGGACGGGGACATCGACCCGCCGAAGATCTGAAAACTCTTTTGAATCCCAAAACTCGGGATTCTCTTGTGTGGCCGGTCGTGCTCCCTGCACGAGGGTTGACACTCATGAAGATAAGGTACGGGCGACCGTATCATGGCGAATCTCAGTTGTATGAGAAAGAAACAAATTTAGAACAAACCATACGGGAAATGAACAATGAATAGGACCTATAGCGCAAAACCAAATGATATTGAGCGCAAGTGGTACGTTGTGGACGCTACTGGCATCCCCATCGGCCGACTCGCTGCTCAGGTGGCAAAGGTGCTTCGCGGAAAGCATAAGCCAACCTTTACCTACAACCAAGACGTAGGTGACAACGTGATCGTGATCAACGCTGAGCGAGCCGTAATGACCGGCCGCAAAGAGAACGAATTGATCTACTGGCACACCGGATGGCCCGGTGGTCTTCGAAACGTGAGCCGAGGAAAGCTCATGGAAGATGATCCTGTCAAACTGGTCGAGAAAGTGATCTGGGGAATGATCCCGAAGACCAAACTCGGTCGAGCCACCTTCAAGAAGCTCAAGGTTTATACAGGACCTGACCACAAGCACGAGGCGCAACAGCCAGAAGTGCTGACCATCGGCAAGAAGTAAGGTCCTAAGAGAAACAAATTATGGCAACTGAACGCAACTACGGAACAGGTCGACGCAAGAGCGCAATCGCTCGCGTTTGGCTTCAGCCTGGCGAAGGCAAGATTTCTATCAACGATCGCGATTTCAAGGAGTACTTGGGCCGACCGGTGCTTGAGATCCTTGTAAAGAGCCCGATTGTCCAACTGGATATCGATGGCAAGTACGACATCAAGGCCACGACGAAGGGCGGCGGGATCACCGGCCAAGCCGGTGCAGTCCGACTCGGCATTGCTCGAGCCTTGGTCGAAATGGACGAAAACCTCCGCAAGCCTCTGCGAGCGGCAGGCTTCCTTACCCGCGATCCTCGCGTGAAGGAACGAAAGAAGTACGGACGAAAGAAGGCGCGACGCGGCTTCCAGTTCGTCAAGCGATAAGAACCCATTCTCCCGAATATTGGTTTGTAACAGATTGCCCTGCACCATTTGGTGCAGGGCAATCTGCGTTCAACTCTTCTGCCCCCCGCACTGTCTCCTTGTGCAGCCCACCTAAACCTTGTCCTAGTAAAGATCACTGAACTAGGCAAAACTCAGAACCGAAGGGGCGAAGCCCGGTATCATGGACTCTATTGTCATGGTGGACCCCCGAGTAACGAAGCTCGCAGAGCAACTCTGTTCTTTTTCGTGTGAATTAGGCGCGGACGATTCCGTCCTCATTCACGCATTTGATATCCCTGATGAGGTCGTGGCCGAATTCGTCCGCGTTGCCTACACCTACGGATCAAAAGTCTTTGTGCGCAGGGAGAGCACGATGGTTCGCCGCGCGATGATGCACGGGATGACGGAAGCCAACGCCGCTGGCCATGCCGACATCGAAAAGTACGAGATGGAACGCATGACCGCGTACATTGCTCTGCGCGGAGCTCATAACAACCTCGAACTTGCCGAAGTGCCGGGAGAGATCTCCTCGATGTGGAGCAAGGTCTATTCCACGCCGGTCGTTTTTGGCGTACGAGTTCCAAAGACCAAGTGGGTCGCCCTGCGATGGCCGAATCCGGCGTTTGCGCAAATGGCGAGCATGAGCACCCCCGCTTTTGAAGACTTCTACTTTAAGGTCTGCACCCTCGATTACGGCAAAATGGCCGAGGCCGCCAAGCCGCTCGAAGACCTGATGAACCGAACCGACCGAGTGAAGATCACCGGCCCCGGAACCCACCTGGAATTCAGCATCAAGGGAATCGGAGCCGTGCCTTGCTCAGGCAACCGAAACATCCCGGACGGCGAATGCTTCTCGGCTCCCGTCAAGACCTCGATGAACGGGCATGTGCAGTACAACACCGTCTCGCTATATCAGGGAGTGGAGTTCAAAAACATCTTCTTCCGAGTAGAAAACGGCCGCATTGTGGAAGCCAAGTGCGATGGCCAAACCGAGAAACTAAACGAGATTTTGGATACGGATGAAGGCGCTCGCTACTTTGGCGAATGGTCGCTCGGCTACAACCCCCACGTCTTGCACCCGATGAAGGACACGCTTTTCGATGAGAAGATCGCTGGCTCGTTCCACCTCACGCCCGGAAACGCCTACGATCCGCCCGGAGGAAACGGGAATGTGTCCTCGGTCCACTGGGATATCGTGTGTATCCAAAGAGAAGACTACGGCGGAGGGGAAATCTACTTCGATGATGTTCTGATTCGCAAAGACGGCATCTTCACGCTTCCCGAATTGCAGGGATTGAATCCACAGGAGTTGGGACGATGACCATGTTTCGCCGATTGTATTGGGTGACGGAAGAGCACGGCGCCGATGGCAGTGTCCACGCCACCGGCGTGTACACGTCGGTCCCCGACCTACTAGAAAAGGGACTGAGACTTGTTGAAGGCGAGAGCTCCCACCTCACCTTGAAACTCGTCAAGCTCGATTCTCGAAAAGGCCCCATCGGAGCGTGGGGGAAAGAAAACCTTGCTTCGCTCGAATCGGAGATGCAGCAGTTCATCGAGACCGGTGAAATGACCATCGAGCATGTGAACAACTTGGTCGACGGATTGCACGCATTCTGGAAATAGGCTCGCCATGATACTTGTGTACGGCACGGTCTGCTTAGATAGGGTTCGACACGTGCGGTCTCTCCCCCCGCTGGGCGGTTACTCCGAGATTCTCGAGGAAACCGACCATCTAGGGGGTGAGGCAAGTAATACGTCGGTTGCCCTCGCCAGGTGGGGCAGCGATGTTCGGTTGTTTGCGAACGCGATTGGTCAAGGGCCTTCGGCGGATTTTGTGATTCGTCAGCTCATGCAAAATGGGTTGACGCTCTCCAGTCCCCTCTCGAACGATCGCCCTGCGCCCTACTGTGAGATCTACGTCACGGATGATGGCGAACGGACGATGTTTGGCTATGGGTTCCTTCAGATGCACGAAGAAGTAGACCCAACTACCGCCCCTTACGAGGCTGGAGGATGGTTTACCGCCGACCGGAATCACGGCGATGCCGCGAACCGAGCCGTTTCGCTCGCCGCCGAACAAGGCATGAGCCTGTACTTGCTCGATTTTGTGTACGACGAGGATCTGCGTCCCCCGGGCTCGATCATCCAATCGAGTACCGACCACGTGGGGAGCCACGGAAACACGCAGCGGAACCTGGAATGGGTCTCGGCCTTTGCCCAGCGCACGAAATGCACCACCATACTCAGTGACGGCCCGAACGGGTTTTGCGTCGGCGATCCCTCGGGCGAATCGTACGCTTTTCCCCCGTTCCCATGTCCAACCATGGTCGATTCTACCGGGGCGGGCGATGTCTTTCGAGCGGGAATGCTTTACGGGCTGGACCAAGGCTGGTCTTTGCCCGGCTGCTTCCGCTTTGCCTCCGCGGCGGGCTGCCTGAACTGTCGGTCGTGGGGAGGCAACGCCGGAGTCCCTCATCTCGATGAAGTTCGGGACTTGATTGCAAAAAATCCTAGAATAGCGAAGCAGTATGAGATTGACTTCGTCAATGAATTTGCCTCTAGCTAGGATTCACGCGAATAGCGGTATTCTTGCTCTCTAAGGAACAACCCATGACACAATTATTGTCCTCACTCGCACTCGTCCTCTCTATCGCTGCAACAAAGGTAGACGAACCCACCCCGGACATGATGGCCGAAATGATGAAGCCTCCCAAGGAAATGGGGCAAGTCTCCTGGCTTCTCGGAAAGTGGGACGGCGACATGGAATTCAGCTTCGGCGGACCTCCGTCGAAGGGTACTGGCACCATCGAATTCAAAATGACCATGAAAGGTCGTTATATGGAAGGGACGCACACCTATACCGAGAAGACGATAGGCTATCAAGAGGGTGCCAGCCTCATGACCTTCGATCCTGAAAAGAAGAAGTGGCGGGCGCACTGGTTCGATTCGACCACGGCCGAGATCATGGAAGTGAAAGGCGACCTCACTGGCAACAAGATTTCTCTTGAGTCTGGCCCGATGGACCAACCGATGATGGGTGGAGCCTTCCGGTATCGCAACTCCTACGAGAAATCTGGCAAGGGCTTTGTGATGATGCTGGATATGGTCCAGACGAAAGATGGAAAAGATGTCGGAGCCTGGGTGAACATCATCAAGGGCACCTTTACCAAGGCAAAGTAAGGTCGATCTATTGGAGCATGGGGGCGAGCGCATTGGCGTTCGCCCCATTGTTACGTCCCAAGCTGAAAAGTCATTTCAACTTTAACACGAGGGTCTTGACATACTCTGCATTGCAGTTCTACAATGCAGAGTATGGGCAATCACGTGCTTGGCACAATGGAACGTCACCTGATGACGATCATCAGGAACTCCGGGAACTCGATTTCGGGTTACGATCTACGTGAGGCGTATGGACAGGTCTCCGGTAGGTACCTCTCCATTGGTCAACTTTACTCAACGTTGGAACGGCTCGAAACAAAGGGTTTTGTATATCATGAGACCGTCGCCGGAGACGAGGCAAGGGGAGGGCGTCGTCAGCGATTGTTTGCTCTGGGAGGTATTGGGCAACAAGCGTTGTCAGAAGCGGAAAACCTCGAGATTAACTTGGCAAAGTTTCGACTTGGGCTTACTCAATGCGGAGGAACAAGTGCCTAACAGAGGAAAACACAAAAATATCCGGATTTCTCGCGATTATGGGAGAGAATTCGAAAGTCAAAAGGAACAAACTAACAAGATTTTGCGCGGGAAGCAAGACCTTGCCACTATTTTTCTGAGACAAGTGCGGATGCTGTATGCGTTTGGGACTAGCGAAGCAGGCCAACGAATATTCACAGCCTTAAGCCTAGTTTGGGTCTCGGGCTATCTGGGACTTTGGGCTATCACCAGGCATTGGTTCCCTCTTACCGTGTCTTGTTTTGGCTTCCTCGCTTTAGTTGCCCATTATGTTTGTCAAGGGTATGAACCCAATAAACTTACGATCTCGGTACGTTTTCAAACGCTGAGGCAGGCAAAACCTGAATGGACATTTCTCCTTCCCGAATCTATCCGGGAAGAGGTGGAAGGAGACATACTGCAGAAAAAGAAGGCTATGATCGATGCTGGCCAAGCGAATTGGTTCGTATCGTTGTGCTGCAACTTTGAATTCTTTGTCGCTGTGGTCAGGCTTACCCTGCCGACTATCCTGAAGATCATGATGGCTTGGCGTGGTAAGGCGGGATAGTAAGCGCCATTGAGGGGGGAACGGACAGGTACCATCAATCGTATGAACCCACGTCCTGTCATCCCCGTCGCGCACGATTTTGTCTGCCCATGGTGCTGGGTGGGTTGGCACCAAGCCAAGCAGATGCAAGAAGAGTTCGGCGTCGAGATCGAATGGCGCGGGTACGAACTGTTTCCAGAGTGGATGGCTTTTCCGTCCTCGGCGCCCGCCAAGCCCGATAGCGTCAAGAGTGATCGTCCTGTCACCCCCACGAAAATGCAGCTGGCCTATGCTGCACAAGGCATGAATCCGCCGACCAACAAGTTCAAGGGGGATATTCGCACCCACAAGGCCCACGAGCTTGTCGAGCTCGCAAAGACAGTGAACAAGGCCGATGCGATGGTGGAGCGACTGTACCGCGCACTTTGGGAAGAAGGGAAGAATATTGATGATGCCGACGTACTTGTGGCAGAGGCGGCGGCGGTGGCCCTCAACGAGGCAGATGCCCGAGCCGTGATCGAAGAATTTCCCTTCAAGAACAATATAGTCGAGTACGATGACGACGCCTACGCTACGGGTGTGTACAACGTACCAACATTTTTCATCGGCGGGGAGCGCTACGCCGAGCAGCCCTACCGGGTCCTCCGGCCCGCGCTTGCTCAGGCGATTCAGGCCCCGGAGTACGCTTGACGGCCTGGCCAGACCTTCAGTTTCCTGACCCGCCGCGCCACCGGCCGTATATCGTGACCAACATGGTCACGACCCTCGACGGAAAGTCTATTCTCGGGGAACGGAACGAGTCGGTCATGGGTTTAGGCTCCAAAACCGACTACGAAACGCTCCGATTTCTTCAATCGAAGGTTGATGCGGTTCTCATCGGTGCGAACACCCTTCGAGCCACGAAGAACATCTGGTACCCAAAAAAGTTGATACGATTGGTGCTAACAAGGGATGGAAACGTGCCCTTGGAATCAAGATTTTTCACAGATCCTGGAATGGCGATCATCGTTTCTGATTCTGTTTCTGTGAATTGGCATGATGTTGGGTTTATGTCGTTTTTTGATCCGGAAGTCTTTGCAGGCCACCTCCGAGATGTGTTTGGTGTTAAGCGCCTTCTCGTCGAAGGCGGCAGCGAAACAAACGCGCTCTTTTTTGCGAAGGATATGGTGGATGAACTTTTTCTCACCCTCGCTCCCAAGGTCAAGCTGGGAGCCAATCTCCCTACCTATGCCGGCGGAGATCCTTTGGATAAAGAGGATGTGCTTCGCTGGCGGCTCGTGGGTTGTCAGCCCATCGAAGACGAGGTCTTTCTGCGCTACCGGCGCGATCGCGCCGAAGGGGCAAAAGTAAAGTGAGGACCAAGGGCCATCCCCTCGCCCCCAAGAACTTTTTGCTGAGAAATGCAGGGAAGACCCTGCCGCTCGTGGCGGTGATCATCCTTGCGGTGATGCTCATCGCGGGCATTGTCTCGCTTATCAACTCCATCCCTTTCAGCATTCGAACGATCTATGACTATTCGAAGCGCTACACCGGAGTGACCCCGCGTGGAGACGCGACACTCTCCCCCCTGCTGAAGGAGAGGATCGAAAAAGGGGCGCCTGTCAAGTTGAATCGCGTGATGACGTGCCGCGCCTCGGACTCGGTCGTCAAAAGCATAGTCGGAAAGTGGCCTTTCGTCATCCTCGGCCTCAATCAAGATGATATGCGCTACTACCTGAAGGAGATGGGTGGAGAGGAAATCGTCGGCCGACTGCCAAAAGTCAAGGAGGCGGGAGCCGTGGTGAGCGAGCCTCTCGCCCGGAATCTTGGATTGAAGATTGGCGACGATTTGCTCGGGCCGGACAAGTTAGAGGGTTACTCCCCCAATAAGGTCAAGGTGGTGGGAATCGCGCAAACGCAGCGGTGGCTTGCCATTGTCCCGATTGAATATCACCAGGCGTACCATTTCCCGCCCATCGACGTGCTTGCGGCCTTTGCCGAAGACCCGCGTGACCAAAAGAAGCTGGACGACTGGATCGAACAGGAATTTGATGGAGAACGGGCGAGGGTGTACAGCTACGGCTTGTTAGAAAAAGACACGAGCCAGATGTTCAATATCTTGTACAAGGTCCTGAACGTGGTTATTGGCACCTTGGTGGTGGTCATCACCTTCATGATGGGCATGCTCATGAACATCTATCAGCGGCAGCGCATCCAGGAGTTTGGCCTCCTGCAGGCTCTTGGCTACACGAAGGCGTTCCTGCTACGGCGGGTGATTGTAGAGTCTGTGGTGGTCGTGCTTTTCGGATGGGTGGCAGGCGTGGCGATTGCGTTTGGCCTCCTCAATCTCACCAAGAAAATCCTCATGGACCCCAGCGCATTCGCGCTGAATGTCCTCGATCCCGTGGCGTACCTTTACACGGTTCCTGCGCCTATTGCGATCCTCGGGGTGGCATGGTTTACGGTCCACCGCACCTTCCGTTCGTTCGATCCGGTGGGAATCGTCGAAAGGAGGCTCGTATGATTCGAGCCGATCAGGTTTCGCTCATTTACCAAGACCACGGCAAAGAGGTGGCCGCCTGTCTCGATATCTCCGTCGAAATCCATCCAGGAGAGTTTGTCGGAATTCTAGGGCCCTCTGGTTCGGGGAAATCGAGCCTTTTGTTCTTGCTGAGCGGGATGAAAACGCCCAGCCGAGGCCGGGTTTTGGTGGATGACATTGATCTTGCGACTCTCAACGATGCCCAGCGGGCGGAGCTTCGGCTCAGGCGGTTCGGATTTGTGTTTCAACACCCATTTCTTCTGGGATATCTTTCTATCGCCGAAAATGTGGCGGCGGCTCGGATCGAGAAAGATTCCATGGACGAGGCGATGGACCTTCTCTCCCGGCTAGGGTTGGGGGAAAAGGCGCACCGGCTGCCCCACGAGCTGAGTGGAGGTGAGAAACAACGTGCGTGTCTCGCCCGGGCCCTCATGGGCAGTCCCGACGTGATTTTTGCGGACGAACCGACCGCGGCTTTGGATCATAAGAACGGCCAGATGGTGGTCGATCTTCTGCAAGAACAACGAAAAGGCGGGGCATTGGTCCTTGTCACTCACGATCCCACAATCTTAGAAAGCGCGGGCCGAATTTTGCGGGTAGAGGACGGAATGATAGCCGAAATCATCAGTCAATCCTGAAAATCGACGTCAAAAACGTGGATTCTCATAAAAACCCCCTTGGGCCTTGTTGTGCCCGCGTTTGCAGAAAATGCCCCAGTCTTTGCGGGTTTTCGCACATTTTCGCCCTAGAGGGTCCAATTGGCATGGGTCTTTCGGTACAATTTCCCCCTGCGTCCCGCTTCGAAGCGAACATTCGCTAGAAAAAGGACGACCAACGTTCGGAGAATTAATGTAGCAGAAGAATGGAAAGTCGATCGATCCTTAGGCTAACGGGCCGGTGCCCGGGTTTTGGGGACACTCTCAACGCAATTGCAAACGAGATCGGTCACTGGGTTCTGTACATCTCCAACTCCTCGTCAACTGGTCGGGTTTCTCCCGGAAGCGCTCCACGCTGCCGGTCCGCCATTCTCACTTTTAGGGAAACTTGATTGGATAAAATCCTACACATAACATCCGCCACACTGGCTTTCGCTGCACTTGCCCCCTCGCTTGAGGTCGGACAGTCCTCTTTGCTTCAACGTCTGTTCCGACGTTTCCGGAAAGTAAAACCTGAACCCGTTTCAGTCTTGGCTCCGCCACCGACTGTGCGCAATGAGGGCGGTTGGACTTTCGTTCAATGCGACGACATGGATTCGTTCACAGCGTGGCTTGAAAAGGATGAACAGGGTCTCCCATTTAGTGACGGGGAATCTCCGTCCCTAGGCTCTCACCTTCTTGTCGAGCTTTTCGATTGCAATCCTGAATCGCTGAAGCTAGAAAGCACGGTGGGGAAGGCTATGATTGATGCCGCAGTGGTGAGCGAAGCGACGATTGTCGCCGACAGCTTCCACGAGTTCAAGCCTTATGGCGTGTCGGGCGCGGTCATCATTCAAGAATCCCACTACACAATCCACACGTGGCCAGAGCATGGCTATGCCGCAGTTGACCTGTTCTACTGTGGGGGAACTATTCACGTTCACAAGGCCATGGATACGCTCAAGGAGCGGTTCCAGCCCGGCCGAGTGAAGTTCCTCGTCGTGCGACGAGGCGTTCAGTCCGAAGTCGAACGATAAGTTCGTCGTCGAATCATAAGGGAAAGCCCCTCCGTATCGTTACAGAGGGGCTTTTTGCGTTTGCTGTCCGTGCTGTTAGAGGGTGTTCAGTCCTTTGGCTCGAGAATCGAGATTTCTAGGCTGTACTTGCCCGTGCTAGGAATCGTCATCGGACCTTGCTTTGTGACCTCTTGGAAAGGCACATCTTTGCAAGCCAACTTGAGCAGCCGACCCGTTGCCTTCTCGACAAGAACGGTGTACGAGATTGAACGAGTCGATGTTTGCTCGAATGACTGATCCACGCCGGCGGCGCCGTCGGCCTTGAAAACGGATTGAATCGTGCCGTTGATTTCAAGCTTGAGAGCATCCCATTTTTGGAATTTCTCTTCCCCAACGAACTTGACTTCCAAGTTTTCCTTCGCGTAAGGAATGCCCGTGGACTTTTCTTCACGCTCGATCTTCCAAGTGGCCCCTGGCGCAACCGCCTCGCCCGGGAATCTCAACGATCCCGAAAGATCTCGGAAATAGGTTCGGATCATCCGCTGAATGTTGCTCGGGGAAGATCCAAAGCTCAATGGGTTCCATTCGCCCAGGCTCGTGACCCTCGCCGTCGCACTCAGGTCACTTGGAAAGCTCGGAGGTACCGGAGGTTCGGGATCAATCGTAATCTTGTTGTCCGTGACCTTAAGCTCTACCTCGGCGCTCTTTCCATCCGGATCTACCTTCGATGTCGTCAGTGTGCAAACCGACGATTTGTCGCGGGAAATGGTCATATCCTGTCCGCCGAGCGAAGCCATATCCATGGTGGTGGACGACTTTTCCTTAAAGCTGTACATCGTCTTTTCGCCCACCCGGAAGGTGCGTTGAATAAGTACCTTTTCAGCTTCTGAAGGTCGAGTAGCGGCCGGCGCAAAATGCAAAACGCCCATCGACGCCATGAGAGTCACGCAAGGAACGAGATAGGTTCTGAGATTTTTCATAGTCAAGACTGCCAAGAGGTGGCTCAGCCCACCGGTGTCAAGGGCGGGAGTTGTGACTAAATATTACTGATTGTAATAAAATAGAGTTCCGAAGAACGCAGCGTAAAAAGAAGCACCCCTGAAGCCGTTGGATTCAGAGGTGTTAAGAGTTCTCGAAAGGGCTGGTTTTCCCTAGTTAACGATCGAGATTTCAGTGCTGTACGAGCCCGTAACAGGGAACTTCGTCGAACTTCTGGTGACGACCATACTCTGTGGCACATCCTTACACTCGAGTCGGAGCAACTGCCCAGTAGCTTTGTCCACGAGCACAGTCGTAGAGACGGATCGATCCATATCTTGTCGGACAGGATTGCTCGCACCGGTGTCGCCTTCTGCGATGAGTGCAGACTGAATCTTCCCCTTGAGCTCCAGCCTTAGAGCGTTCCACCGTTGGAACTTCTCCTCCCCGACGAACCGGACGTCGAGGGTCTCCTTGCCATAGGGGCTCGTCGGAGATTCTTCGTTTCGAACGATCTGCCACGAACTTCCTGGTCGAATGGGTTTTTCCGGGAACGTGAGGCACCCTGTTAGGTCGCGAAACAATGCGCGAACATGATCCACGTGGTATGAAGTTTTCGACCTGCATTCAATACTGCTCACTTCGCCTCGAGGCGTGATCTTCGCCGTAGCCGAATACTCTGTCAGGTATCGGGGCGGTTTCGGAAATTCTGGATTCAGAGAAACCTTATGGTCTTTTACTTCTAGCTTTACATCTGCGCTCGATCCATCGGGGGCCACCTTGACCGTCTCCAGAGAGCACACGGATGTATTGGTGATCTCCGTGGTCACGTTCTTTGCCTTCGCAGAACTCATATCAAAGGTAGTCATCGCACTTTCCTTGAAGGTGTAAGTCGCCTTCTCTCCTACCTGGAAGGTACGACGCATGAGAACTTCGCCATGGCTGGGCGATTCACCATCTGCAGAGGAGAAGTGGAAAACCGCAAACGTGGCGAGTAGGGTCACACAAGGGATGAGCAAGATTCGATAGTTTTTCATGGGATTCACTATGGAGGCCTCTCCCCGACGCCTTCGCCGGGAGGAGGTTTTCACTTGTAACAAAATGTAATAGTATTTCGTTCCCCGAAGAGTCACTGTTCCATTGAGGCGGATCTGAAAAACAAATCGCCCTGAAGCCAAGGGCTTCAGGGCGATAGAGAGTTCTTGAAGGGGCTTACTTCGCGAACTCAGCGATGACCATTTCGGTGCTGTAGATTCCGTCCATTGGAATGCTCATTCCGCTCATTTCGGTGCTGATCTTGAGAGGAACGCTCTTCGCTTCCATCTTCACCAGTCGGCCGGTGGCCTTCTCAATGTAGACGACGGAGTTGACGGTGGCTTCAGAAATCGACTTCATCGGTCCCATGCCCATGCCGTCTTGAGACTCCGTGGTCATCTTCGAGGTCCCACTCAGTTCGAGCTTGAGGACGTCCATCTTGAACAGCTTCTCTTCGCCAACGAGCTTGATCTTGATCTTGGTGTCGCCGTCTCCAGCCATCGACTTTCCTGTCTTTTCATAAGACCAGGATTCGCCGATACCGACTTCCTTGTCAGGGAATTCGAAGATTGAGACCAGCAGCTCAAGTGTGGCTCCCGCCATCGTCTTCATCATGTCGCTGACGCCTTCTGTCTTCGTGTCGGTGACCTTGTTTCGGTCAGAGATCTTTCCGGTGAGCGAAAATTCCTTCGGAAACTCAGGCGCTCCGGGCATGGCGGGCTCCATGGTCATCACGTTGTCGGTGATCTTAACCTCGAGGTCGGCGGATTTCTTATCTTCTGCAACCTTCTTGATGGTCATCGCCGCCTTGAGCGATGTCGTCACCGTCATGGTCATGTTGGGCGCGCCAAATGAACTCAGGTCAAGGTTTCCGTCATAAACGTTTGTGAACTTGTATTCGGTTTTCTCGCCTTCAACAAAAACTCTCTTGATCGTGAATTTTGTTGCCGCTGGCTTTGTGTCAACCGCGGGATCTTGATGGGCGAATGCGAGTGACGAAAGGGTGAGGACGCTCAAAATGAGTCCGGACTTTAAGGCTTTCATGAGTGTGAATAATCTCCAAATCAGCCATGGCACTCGCATCGCGAGAACCCATGCATAACAAGAGTATAAACGACTGAAATCGTCTCTGTGTTTCACCCCGGACATTCACGGGACCTTTGGCAAACCAAGATGGCGTAGATGTATCCTGTAATCTAATGCGACCCCAGTCTCTTGAGTTCTTAAAAACGATCGTCAACACGCCTTCTCCCTCTGGATATGAGGAAAATGCGGCCTCTGTATATCGGGCCTACTGCAAAGATTTCGCGGACGATATCACGACCGATGTGCACGGAAACGTGGCCGCGATCTTGAACCCTCAGGCTGATTTTCGCATCATGCTCGCCGGGCACATGGACGAGATCGGGCTGATCATCCATTACATTGACGACCAAGGCTTTTTGTATTTCAAGACCATCGGCGGCCACGACGGCTCCATCATCGTCGGCCAGCGAGTGTGGGTCCACGGCAAAGAGCGCGTGGCAGGAGTCATTGGCCGAAAGGCCATCCATCTTTTGGACGACGACGAACGCAAGAAGCGGCCAGAGCCAAAGGACCTTTGGATCGATATCGGAGCTTCAACAAGAGAGGAGGCCGAGGCTCTCATCTCGCTCGGCGATGTCGCGACCTACCAATGGGAGTTTCAACACCTGTTGGGAGATCGAGCCACCGCTCGCGGCTTCGATAACAAAATGGGTTCATTTATCGTCGCCGAAGCGCTGCGCTACCTCAAAGAGTCGGGCAAACTCCACCCGAACGTGGGCGTTTATGCCGTGGCGACTGTCCAGGAGGAAATCGGGCTGCGGGGGGCTCGTACGAGTGCGTACGGAATCAATCCGCAGGTCGGCCTCGCGGTCGACGTCAACCACGCCATCGACTACCCAGGAATGAGCAAGACGAGATACGGGCAGTGCGATGTGGGCAAGGGGGCAACCATCACTCGGGGGGCAAACACAAACCCGATCGTCTTCCGGATGATCAAGGAAGTTGCCGCCGCCGCTGGCATCCCGCTTCAAATCGATGTAGAGCCCGCCGGAACAGGAACGGATGGAAACGCGATGCAACTCAACCGCGCCGGTATGGCCGTGGGCGTCCTTGGGATCGCCGAGCGCTATATGCACACGCCCTGCGAGGTCCTCTCGCTGACCGATGTGGACGGCTGCGCCCGCCTCATGGCGGAGTTCTGCGCCGCGGTCACTCCCGAGACGAGTTTCATCCCCGGCACGTAATCCATTCATAATGGAGAGCGTGACCAAGAACCGAAGTGGGCTTTGGATTCTCGCGACCGGATTGGTCGCGATCGTGCTCACGTTCTTGCCCGGGCGAGCGGCCGGTTTCAACGACCCCGATACCGCGCGACTGGTGATTGTGCACGTATCGTGCGCCATCACCACCGCGATTTGGCTACTCGTCGCGGGATACTGGGCTTTTCGATCGCTCAAGACCGAGAAACCGGCGGAAGATCACCGACTCCATGCGGCGTGGGACCTCTCCACGATGCTTGCGGGGCTGACTCTGTTGACGGGCATTCTCTTCAGCAAACTGCAATGGAATGCATGGTGGCAGTGGGACCCCCGGCAAACCTCGTTCCTCCTTGTCATGATCATCCTCCTTGCCGGGGCCGCGTTGCGGTCAGGTCAGGGAGATGCTGCTAGGGGGAGGGTGGTCTCGGCGGGATACGCCCTCGCGGCGATGCTCCCGACGATCTTCCTGATCTTCGTTTTCCCGCGGCTGAATAAGGTGGCGACCGATTCGAATCACCCCACAAACACGCTGCTCCAGGGTCAACTCGATACCACGTTCTCATGGTGCCTGCGCCTCATGGGACTGTTTCTGCTGGTCGCCTTGCTGGCCCTCTGGCGCGAACGCGTGGCGGCCCTTACCCTCCAAACAAAACTAACTGACGCTCATGCAAACATGGATTTTGATCTCAATGCTCCCGATTCTGGCCCTACTGTTCGGCCTGTGGGCGTACGCGAGGACTAGCGCAAAACTCCAGCGAGAGGCTCAGCGCGGGCTTGATCAGGTCAAGGAGTCCCGCTAGGTGTTCACCGGCATTGTGCAGGGAATGGGCACAGTTCGGTCCTTCGTCGGACCTCGACTCGTCGTCGGGTTTGAGAGCGGATTATGGCCCAACGACCCCCTGGTCATCGGCGAGAGTGTGGCCGTCAGCGGCTGTTGTCTCACCGTGGTGGAAACCGCCGACGAATCGATGGCTTTCGATGTAAGCGAAGAGACGCTCCGTTTGACGGCCCTGGGTGGTTGGCGGGAAAACACGCGAGTCAACCTGGAACGGGCGATGCGCCCCATGGATCGATTTGGTGGACACATTGTCCAAGGCCATGTGGATGGAATCGCGCAGGTGGAAAGTATTCAGGAGCTTTCTGGATCGTGGGAGATGGTTTTCTCCTACCCCGAAAAGTTCTCGCCCCTGGTCGTACCCAAGGGATCCATCTGCCTCGATGGGATCAGTTTGACCATTGTTTCGCCTGTCAAGAACCGATTTGGCATCGCCGTCATTCCGCATACTTGGGCCGAGACCACACTGTCCTTCCGCCAGCCCGGCGATCGCTTGAACGTCGAGTTTGACGCCCTTGCAAAGCACGTTCAAGCCCTCCTCGCCCACGTGCCGCTATCCTCGTAAAAAAAATAGGGACTATAGTCCCGGGCGGCCATTTTCATCGAACAATACGTTCGTACAATTCGCCATACTATCGTAACAAGATTCAATTAATCTAGAGCGGAGAATACGAATAAACATGAACAGATCAAGAAGAGAAATCGATCCCGCTGCAACACGCCGAGCCATCTTGAGCTCCGCAACACGCGTTTTTGCAGATCGAGGATACGCCGGGGCGTCTTACCAGCACATCGCGGATGAGGCAGGTCTCCAAAAGTCCCACATTCAGTACCACTTTGGCACCAAGGAAGAGCTTTGGCGAACCGTGGTGGACTATGTCACCAGAGAATTTACGATTGAATTCGAACGTCTTCTTGACGAGGGCAGTCCAAGTTTTGAACAAGTGATTCGTGTTCGACACAACGTTCTCACCAATCGACCGGAATATGTCCGACTCCTGGGGTGGATGTGCCTCGATGAAGCTCCGATTCCTGCGACCATGCAAGAGCGAACACGGCAATTTCTGACGTCCGTTCTGGGAATGCCGATGGAAGAATGTCGTGCCGATGTGCCACGTGAGCATTTGTTCGCGATCGCCTTTGGAGCCCTGCACGGATACTTCCTTTTCAGAAGATTGGTGGAAGTGGAGGGAGCCCCGGATATGGATTTGACAGAATCGGCGTATCTTGAATCTCTACTCAAAGTACTTTTTTCAAAGACCGAAGTGAAGTCGGCCGCTTAAGAGCTGACTCACGCCAAAACAACACAAGACAAGCAAGCCCATAGGGGCCGTGTGTAACCCTCAAACAACCGCGGCCCCATTTTTTTCTGTATCATCTCCGCATGAACATCGCAGGGTCTCCCTGGTACCGATTCGTGCGCTCCTTTTGCGGCAACATTGTTTTTCGCATCACCGGGGGATTTGAGGTGAAGGGTGCGGAGAACGTCCCGTCCAGTGGCCCGCTTTTGGTGGCTCCCACACATTTTTCGAATTTCGATCCTCCCGCCGTGGCTGCGGCGTTGCGGACTCGGGCCCTCAGCTTTATGGCAAAAGAGGAGCTCTTCAAGTATCCGGGGCTTTCCCATCTCATTCGCTCGCTCAATGCTTTCCCTTTTGCGAGGGGAAAGGGCGACACGGAAGCCATCCGAAAGGCAATCCAACTTCTGCAGGAGGGAAGGGCCGTCCTCGTGTTTCCTGAGGGCACCCGGGGGGATGGGGTCACGCTAGGGACGATCAGCCCAGGGATTGGAGTGTTCGCTCGAAAGAGCGATGCATGGGTTTTGCCTATTGCCATCGTGGGGAGCCACATCACCCTCGGCAAGGGACAGGCTCTGCCAAAACGCCACAAGATGGTGGTCACGATTGGCAAGCCATTCAAGTTTGCCGAGGCGACCGCTTTGCATCCCGATCTCGATGCCCGGCATGCGTTTACAAAGGAGTTGGAAACGAGGTTGCTGGATTTATGCGCAAGCGAAGGGCTGCACCTTAAAACCGAGCCACATACCAAGCCCCAAGTTGAGTCCGGTTCTGTTGAAACATCCACTGAACCGCGACATTCTGAAACGGTTTGATCTCAATGCCCGCCGACGCGTCTCTCGAATCGTGCTCGATGATGAAGTTGAATTGCTTGGAAAAGGGGACCCTTGCGCCCAAGAAGATGCCCTTGTACCGATTCGTACCCGCCCCAATCGTGAGTTCGGCGGGAACATCTTGATTCAGCGTTCCTGTTAGCCCTAGGTTCCATGTGACCACGGCGTAGGCCGAGCGTCCTTGCGGGGTTTGATCGGCGATATCCTCAATCCCAAAGGCGATGCCAGGCAGAGTGTCTGTGAAAGGCGGCAGATATTGGTAGCTAAGCGAGATCGAATCACTTTCCCCTCGGGCTCGCTCATGGATTCTTCCGAGGCGCAGCTCGAATCCTTCTAGCACGGGCAAGGACACTTCTGTAAGTCCACGACCGATCGCCCCTTGGTTGGCCAGGTGTCGGACCTTGGCCGTCCCCTTCAGAGTCTTGTACGCCGTTGGGATTCTGACCAACGTGTCGGCCTGCGCGAGGGACAGGCAACCGAGGACCGCTGCGGAAATCGCATGGATACGCATAGGCGAGACGATACCTGGAGAGCCCTCAGTCAAGGTCAAGGGTCGGGGCGGGGAGGGCATCGGGTTCGACTTCTTCTTCGATGTCCAACACATCCTCTGATGTCTGCACCACGGCGAGCGGGCGAACCACTTGATCGATGTCCTTCGGCTCCTCCAGAGCTTTCTGCTTGTTATACAAGGTCTTGAGCTTCGAGGCGCGCCGAACAACACTCTTTTCAAGAGTTCCCACGGAGAGGTTGAAAGCGTTCACGGCAGTTTCTAGATTTCGCCCTAGTTTCGCATAGTGGTCCATGAAAGTGTGAATTCCATCGTATAGGTTGCTCCCCAGTTTTGCCACTTCGCGCGCACTCTTGGTGAGATCCTCTTGACGCCAACCGATGGCGACAGCCCGGAGCAGGGCAATTAGCGTGACGGGTGTTGCAATAAGCACACCAGACTCGGCGCCAAAGTCAAGTAGTGTCGGGTCCTGCTCCACCGCCGCCGAGAACATGGACTCGAGCGGAAGAAACATGACGATGAGGTCGGCTGAATCGGCAACAGCCTTGTCGTAGTTCTTTTTGCGCAAAGAAAGTAGGTGATTCTTAACCGTTGCCGCGAACGCCTTCATTCTTTCCTCTCGTTCCCCGTCGTGGAGGGCTTCGATGCTCTGTGTATAGGCATCCATCGGAGACTTAGCATCGATGATGATGTTCCTGTTGTTGGGCAGGCGCACGATGACATCGGGCCGAATACGTCCGCTTTCGGTTGGATGCGACTCCTCTGTAACAAAATCGCAACGCTCGACCAAGCCAGCAAATTCCACGATCCGCTTGAGTTGTATTTCGCCCCAGGATCCTCGCTGCTTTGGGTTGCGAAGAACGTTCGAGAGCTTTCCTGTTTCAGAGCGCAAAAGTCGCTGATCGTCGCGGAGTTCGTCAAGCGTGTGCTTGAGGTTTTGGAATGAAGAAACGCGGTCCTTTTCCAGGTTCTCCGTCTTCTTGCCCAGGTCTTGGAGTTGCTCGTGGATAGGCTTGACAAGACCCTCGATTGCAGCCCGCCGAGCCTCAAGGTCGGTCTTCGATTCTTCTTTGATAGACTTAAAGTTCTCGGACGCCATTTCGAGGAACGACTTTTGAGACTTCGCCACCGCCTCGGCGGCCATGGCCTCAAAGCTCTTCTTTAGGTTCTCTTCGGCTTGTCGCAGAGTCTCGATCTGCTTTTGATGGGACTCTTCATCGCTTTGGATCTTCTGCTGAAGTGCGCTGATTTTGCCCTCTGAGATGCGCCACTCTTCTCGGTACCGACCGGCTTCCGCGAGCTGAGTTTCGAGCTCTTCCATTCGGGTTGCTCGTTCGGCAGCGGCGGCAAGGCGGATGTTGGCATCACCCAATTGGGTTTGTGATTCCTGCAAAGCAGCTTCACGAAGCGCCAGTTTCTTGTTCGTGATGGTCCAAACGACGAAGGCAGCAAGGCCAGCGCCAACCACAAAGATGAGAGCTCCAAGAGCAAGGTCCATCTTTATAGTGTAGCAAAAAGGTGAGTGTTTGTCTACTGAAGTCGGGTCACTTTCGGCGGTTTCTCGTCAAGAATTTGATCGAGATACGTGCCTTGCACGACTCCTACCGTCCATTGCCCGGTTTCGTCGGCTGGTCTTTCGTGCCAATCGTAGAGAAATCCTTCCACCAATTCTCGTTCGTGAACGATCCGGCGCAACCGGTGTATGGGGAGGTAAGTCTCCTTGAGGACTGGGTACCAGTCGGCGGGCAAGGGGGGTTGCATGAGTCGGTAGTCATCCGTGACGTCAATCACCACAACCTTTGCTAAGTTGTATTTCCACAGTGCATCCTGCATCTCAGCGGCCATCAGGGGTACAGACGTCGGTCTGGGGAAACAACGATTCAAAGAATTTTTTAAGCTGAATTTGAGTCTGTGGTAAATCCTGACAATTCTTGTTGTAAAATCAATTCGGACCTTACAATACTTGCGTCTTTGGATGGGTCCAATTTTTAGCCATCATAGGTAAATATATGAAAAATTTTCAAAAGGCATTTACGCTGATTGAGCTCCTTGTAGTCATCGCGATCATTGCTATCCTTGCTGCGATTCTCTTCCCTGTCTTCAGCCAGGCGAAGGAAGCCGCCAAAAAGACCCAAGCCATCAGCAACGCCAAGCAAACGGCGACCGCGCTCATTATGTATGCGGGGGATGCGGACGACCTCCTCCCCTGCGGCCTTGTTCCTAACCTGAGCACGCCGGGCACTATCAGATATCGAGTAAACGATGATACGAATCAGAATCCTGCGGGCTGGTTCAACTTTCCGGGTGGACAAGATGAGCACGCGCTCATGTGGAACAACACAGCTCAGCCGTACATGAAAAACTATGATTTGCTCAATGCGGCAACTCCAAGTATTCGAATCACTGGTGCGACCTGGACGCCGGGTTATGCCGCTCAGCTAAAGCAACCTAAGGATGCCCACTTTACGTTCAACGGATTCTTGCACCACTACTCCCTCAGCGCGATCGAAGCTCAGTCTACGCTTCCCCTCGTTTGGGAAGGTTGGGGCAAGCTCTCGAAGTTAGGTGCCGCGGCAGCAAATCCTCGGTTGAACTGCAATGCGACTGGACCTTGCGTTTACAATCCGGCAGGAATGCCACAAACCGGAGCTACAGGCGGAGGAATGTACTCCATTACTTATCCTCACCGAGGGCAAGGAGGGCCGAAAATGTGGGTCTGGGGCAAGGGCATGATCTTTGTCGGGGCAGATTCATCTGCGCGCATGGTTCAACTCGGCAATGGAAACAAGCAAGCCTTTCCAACGAGCACGAATACAGTCAACTTCTTCCACTGGATAGATCGAGACGGATATATCTGTGACCCCCTGCAGTTTCCAGAATGCTCGTATTCGATTCGCGGTCGATTCGTGAATAACATTCTGTTTATCGCGGCATTCTCGCCTGACAATACTTTTGCAAACTAATATGAGAAGAGCTACTTTCGCATTCGTCGTTTTGACCTGCCTCTTTGTTGTAGGTTGCGGGAACAAGGAAGAGAGTGCGCCTGTGACAGAGGGTAGCGGTACGGCCGCCCCCGCACCGGCACAGCCTGCCGCAGAGGCGCCTCCGACTCCACAACAGGTGGAGACGGGTTCAGGAAGTTCCGGCCTACGGTCGGTCCCACCTACCCAAGAAGGGGACCGTGGTTAGGTCAGTAATAGGCCTCTTCGGATTACGTTGGGAAACTCGTTGGAGCTTCTTGACCCCACGGAAAGGACATTGAACGAGGAAATCGATGGACGGCACGCTGTATGCCGAATTGAGGGTCGGGTGGAGTACCGTTGGTGCTTAAAAGGTAGCTTTTTGGCTGATCACCCGACCATAATTGATACGGCGATCAGACGTATCGCAATATTACCATGCAAAAATTAAGTCTGTTTATCATCCTTGCTGTTTCGATACCATCCGTTGCGACGGCTAACAATTTCGAGTTTCACGACTGGGGCTCTCTCACCGGCAGAGCTTCAGAGATGGGGACCAGTTTCAATCCTGCCGCACCTGCCGCAGTGGCCAATTACAATGTAGATCCATCATCGGTATTCGCTCCACCGACTGGAGCCGAGTCGATTGGCATTACGGCAAGAGTAAGAGCCAATCCCATGTCCCTACCCGACGTCAACGATCCTTTGCTGTACGCTGGGATCATGTCGATGTCAGGCACGCCGGCGTTCAAAGTGGATTACATTCACTTGGGCACGACGGGACGGCACGCAATCTCGATTTTTGCGACTGTCACGGCTAGTGTTACTGCAACTCCAAAGCTGATGGATTGGGTTACCTGGTTTCCCCCTTCGATTACCCCCGCAATAACAGTCGATGTTTATGGTAATTCGGTTCCTGAGTTTGGTATGTCCTCGCTCTACAAGAGAACTAGTGGCCCCTTTACAGTGAGCGACTCTTCTGAAAAACAGGTTACGGTAAAGGCCATCATGGACATCGTTTCGAACCAGACTCTCGGGTGGTCTCGAGGATTGGGCTTCTTCGTTCCTCTTGGGAGCGTAACTTGCAGGACATTTCAACAAAAGCATTACCCCGTTGGAGGAATTAACTCCGAGTCAAGCTCCGAGGCTAGTGTCGGGGTGCAAGCTACTGGCTTTACATACTCCTTGCTTCAAACCAGACCCTGGAGACCCTTTATCCCCGGTACGTCTCACACTTCGGGGCCTGCAAGGGGATTTTACGCGCGGATCAAGAATTCAAGCGGCGGTCTTTTGGAAGAATTCGCGTACGCCATGATACCTACGGACGAAGGAATCTACTTTGATCCCCTTGGGGCGTATTCTGGCGACGGGTCTTTGGAGTTAACCTCAAAGGGGATGCTGAGGAAGATCGTCTCTCTATCCATAGTTAACGGCGTCGTCCAACCAGGGGGTAGCATCCAGTTGCACTTTGGGGACATTAACGAAGATAACGCGGTCGATTTGCTTGACTACTTTGTCTTAAGTGACTACTACGGCTATACTGTTGATGACGATGAGTATTACTATCTTAATGCAGACGGGAAGTGGGGATATCACGCCGACCTGAACCTGGATAACTCAGTGGACCTACTGGACTACATGATCATATCCGACAACTATAATTTAGTTGGTGATTGACGGCACGTTGATTGCTCGCGAAAATCCGAAAAAGGTCACTCTCTTAGGAGAGTGACCTTTTTGTTTCGATTGCGCTGAGCGGTTCTGGGAACCTACTCGTCTTTGCGAATCACCGTCGGTGAGGGTTTGATGTTCACGGGCGTCTTGAAGACTCCCTGAACCTTCTCCCTCAAGATGTCTTGTGGGAGATTTGAAGTTCGATCTCCGCCCCGCCAGGTGAATGGCAGAAGGACGGTCACGCGCCGGTTGCTAAAGTGATAAGGGTCGGACGTGTTCTTCAGCCGGGTCGGCCCGTAGGCGCGCACCTCAAGAAACTGGTTACTGGGCACCCCGGTGCCTCTCAGGGCTCTTCGCATGGCAAAGGCTCGGTCGTTGGACAAATCCCAGTTGTCGTATCCGTTGCCGTTGTAGGGTCGGGCGTCGGTGTGACCTTCCACAACAATCTTCCGCTTCGTTTTTGCCAAAATGGGGGCGATGCGGGAGATCAATTGCATGGCACCGCTTCGAATTTGAGCACTTCCGATTTCGAAGAATACGGCACCGGAATTCTCGACAAAGTCGATCTCCAACCCCTCTTCGCTCACGTTCACGTCGACGTTTGCATAAAGCGACTTCAGATTTGGATCGCCCGAGGCGGCTTGTTTGATCTCTTTCTTGATCTCATCGCCGGTGGCGGCCGCGCTTGACTTTTCGCCGCTCACATCGCTTGCGCCCATGCCCTTCTTGTCTGCCGAAGCCGGGTTGTACTGGCTCCCGCCCGAAGGCTGGATGTTCACCCGAGACTTAGGTTCGTTCTTTGTAAATCCGATCGGGTCATTGAAGTACCCCTGAATCATGGACTTGGTGCTTTCCGACATGCCCATGATCCACATAACCATGAAGAAGGCCATCATAGCCGTCACGAAGTCGGCGTAAGCAACCTTCCAGGCTCCGCCGTGGTGACCATGCTCATGGCCCTTTTTCTTCTTAATGATAATGGGGGTGCCGTCTGCCATGATCTTACGCTGCCTTTTCTTCCTTCACGGAAGTTTCCATTTCGGTGAATCCAGGTCGGACTTCTGGAACGATGTTTCGTCGAGCAAACTCGACGCAGGTGATGGGGGATTCCCCACGAGCAAAACTAAAGAGAGCAAACCGGATGCAGTTCATGTACTGCTCCTCGCTCTTCAAGCGGAAGTCGATCGCCTTCGCCATGGGGCCAAAGACACCATAAGCAAGCAAAATTCCGACGAAGGTACCGACAAGAGCGGCTGCAACCGATTGTCCGATTGCAGCGGCGTCTCCACCGATCTTTCCCATCGTGATGATGACGCCCAAAACGGCGGCGACGATACCGAAACCAGGCATCGCGTCTCCCACGGTTTGGATACAGTTCATGGGCTGCTTTGCCTCGGCGTGCGCCGTCTCGAGGTCCAATTCCATCATCTCTGAGAGGTCATGCGGGCCTACAGCACCGGTCAAAATCACTTTCATGGTGTCGCAGAAGAAATCGACCGCGTGATGGTTTGACAAAAACGTTGGAAACTTCTTGATGATCTCAGACTCGGCGGGCATTTCGACGTGCTTTTCCAATCCGAGGAGCCCTTCCTTTCGCGCAATCGTAAAGAGCTGATACATCATCTTGAGGAGCTCAAGGAACGCGGGCTTGGTGAAAGGGTCAGGTTTGAGAAGGCCCATCACGGCCTTGATCGCCTTGGTAAACCCGCTCATGCCGTCCGATGCAATCATCGAACCGACCGCCGCACCACCGAGAATGATAAATTCAGTGGGCTGGATAAGAACGGCAATGTTTCCGTGGTGAAGTATGTAACCCAGGAGGGTTGCCACAATCACGATACCGATGCCGATAAATGTAAACATAACTCGAGTCCTGACACGCGGACGCCTTGCGCAAGTGGCGTCTGTGGTAAGTATCGGCAAATTCACCAGGCTCCCTTAGCCCCTATTCGGCGTCTTGTACAATAGATTTCTTCATGCCCAACTTTGTCTCTTCCACCTCGCCTCGGGTGCAACTGCTTGATTCTCACACCGTGAACCAAATCGCGGCGGGAGAAGTGGTTGAGCGTCCCGCGTCGGTGGTGAAGGAGCTGGTCGAGAACGCTTTGGACGCGGGAGCCACGACCATCGATGTTCTGATCGAGGAAAGTGGCCGCGAGCGTATTCGCGTCCGTGACAACGGGTGCGGAATGTCAAAGGAGGATCTCCTTATGAGCCTTCAAAGACATGCGACCTCCAAAATCACGCGGTTTGAGGACTTGAGTCAGGCGACCACGCTGGGGTTCAGGGGGGAAGCGGTTCCGAGCATCGGATCGGTGAGTCGGATGACGATTACCACCGGAGAAGACGGGAGCCTGCGGCACAGCGTGACTGTGTATGGCGGAGAAATCGGCCCGATTTCGGCAACCGCCGGGCCACGGGGGACGGAAGTTCTCGTCGAAGAATTGTTTTTCAATACGCCGGCCCGGCTGAAGTTTATGAAGTCAGACTCGACCGAGATGAGTCAGGCTTTGGAGGCGGTCCAGCGCCTCGCCATGGTGCACCCCGGCGTCCGGTTCTCGTTTAGCAATGGGAAGACGGTCCTTCTCCAAACAGATGGAAGTGGTGAACTGTTGCCGGTGATTGCAGAGATTTGGGGGCGCGATGTGGCCCGGACCCTGGCTGAACTAGATCACTATGAGAACGGAGTCCGTGTGCGGGGATTTATCTCTCCTCCCCACCTCACTAAAAGCACGAGGCAGTATCAATGGTTCTTCGTCAATGGCCGACCGATTCGCTCGCGACAGCTTCAAACGGCCCTCGACATTGCGTATCGATCGCTCACCCCCGACAAGCGATTTCCGCTCGCGGCGATGCACATCGATGTCGATCCCGCGCGGGTGGATGCAAATGTCTCCCCCACCAAGAATGAAGTCAAGTTTCAACATGAGCGAGACGTGTTTGATGCCCTTCGGCATGCTGTGAAAGTGGCCTTGCTGCAGCAGGGCATGGTGCCCGATGCGGCGGGTCTCGCTCGCGCGAATGAGGCGCTCAGGCAAGTGCAGGGAGCCTCGCCCACATTCGATTTCCCGATGTCCTCGTCGCCTGGGGCGCCTTCGATGGGCCTCGTGGATGCCGCCATCCTTGCCCAGTCACCTCTTTTCGCTCATTCTCAGCTCACGTCCACGCCCGCGCCTCCCGTCGATGGGCAAAACGAGTACCAAAAGCTCCTGAGCGGCTTGCGTGTCGTGGGGCAGATCATGAACACCTTCATCCTTGCGGAGAATGATGAGGGGTTGCTGATCGTGGATCAGCATGTGGCACACGAGAGAATTTTGTATGAGCGATTGGTTCGAGATCGGGGCATGGGCCTCGTCGAATCTCAAACTCTGCTTGCTCCAGAGCCGTTGACCCTTGAGAAGCGGGTGATCGCCCTTCTGAGCGACAAGCTCGACGAAATCCGCTCGCTTGGATTCGTCCTAGAGCCATTTGGCGACGATACGCTTCTTGTTCGCGCGGTGCCCGCTGCGATCAAGAACAAGAATCCTGTGGGTGTTCTTCGTGGAGTCATCGAAGAACTTGTCGATGGAGACGCTTCGGGGTGCGTGATGCCGGCGCGGGACTCGATCTTGATCATGTGCAGTTGCAAGATGGCGGTGAAGGCGGGAGATCCGATGAGCTTGCCCGAAATGGAAAAGCTTCTTGTCGATCTCGCCGAAACGGAGAACCCCTACCTCTGCCCGCACGGAAGACCCATCACGATTGTCCTCAACAAGGGCGAATTGCTGAGAAAATTCAAGCGGTAGGCGCGACCGACTTGAGCTTTGGGGCGCCCATGAAGGGTCGCTCGAATGCCAGGTGAAACAGGTAACAAGCTCCCAAAATGAGCGGGGAACAGGCCAGCAAGTAGGCAAACTGCTCAAGAGGCGTTTTCACCGCACTGGGTCGATATACGAACAGTGCCTGGAGCAACGGGTGGTGCATGAGATATAAGCTGTACGAGAACCCCCCCAGCCAGTAGAGCGGACGGCACCCAAGAATCTTGTTGAGCGCCCACTGAGGGGTGGCCGTGAGGGCGACGAGCAAGACCGCCGTCCCAGTTCCGAAAAGAAGATCGGGGAGGATCACGCTTTTCGCCTGTTGCGCGGTGAGGCAACCAAACCCGAGGAGCACGAGGGACACCAGCCCGACGAGGTTTGCGGGAACCTTCCCCAGCCCACGAGCCTTCGCCCACCACGCGGCACACCCACCGAGCGCAAAGAGCCAAAGATACCAAAAGTAGAGTTTGGGGGCGGAAGGGATGAGCAGAAATGCCGCCCAGACCGCCACCGCGGCCACCGCGAGCTGCGAGAGGACACCGAGGCGAGCCCGGATCGCCACGAGAAGAGGGAAGGCAATGTACAGTTGCGCCTCGATGGCGATACTCCACAGCACCCCGTTGATCTTGTACATCCATGCCGGATGGAAGTTATGAACCAGAAAAAGATGTGCCACCACATTCTCTGTCGTGAGAGGGACGTATTGGGTGAACGGAAGACCGGGCTGATGTTGGGTCACTCCCAGGCAGATGAGGATGCTGAAAAGGAGACACGCGTAGTACGGCGGCAAGATTCTGCGCGCCCGACGACGAAGGTAAGGCAAAAAGCCCGAGAAATCGCCTTGTTCGGATCGCTTGAAGAGAGCAAGTTGGAGAGAAAAGCCGGAAAGGACGATGAATGCCGCCACCGCGAGATGCCCAAACCACAGGGGCTTCGTGAGCTGTGAGAGCAACAGCGGGTGGTTCTCCGGGAGCCACATCTTTCGAAGAGGATCGACCATCGTGGCCATGTGGCCGATGGCGACATAGAGCGCAGCCAAGCCGCGAATTCCCTCGATACTCTGGATCTTGTCTGTGGCTATCCTCGTTCCACCCCGACTTGGAGCTCTTCGATTCGAGAGCGGTAGCGTTGCAAGAGCTCTTGCGCATGGTCGGGGTCCTTGCCTTCAGAGAAGATGTGGAAGATGGGTTCAAACGAGTCTGGGAGGACGAGCGCCCAGCCTCCCTCGGTGTGGATTTTGATTCCGTCGGTCAAATCGACGTTCTCGTCTTGGTGTTCTTCGGTGATGAGACGCATCACAGTGCCTTTGGCTTCCCACGGGCAACGGACCTGCTCATATCCCATGATCAAGTCGGGCAACTCGTCGACAAGTTCTGGGAGAGACTCATTTTTCGCTTGGAGAAGCATCGTAAGTCTCGCAAGCGTGAACATGGCATCGAAACCAGGGTGAAAGGCAGGATAGATGAACCCTCCGTGGTGATCGCAAGCGAGCATGACGTCTTCGCGCATGGCTCCCGCCATGAGCGATCTCGTATCGGCTTTTGTCCGAATCACGCGGCCTTTGTGCAACTCGATGAGCTTCGAAATGGTTTCGCTCGTGTTGATGGGAAGGGCGATGGTGGCCCCTGGGTTGGCATCGGCGACGAGCATCGCGATGAGAGCCTGGAGTTGGTGCCCGGTGAGGATCCGTCCCCGGCCATCCACAACCGAGATCCGCTCCCCCTCGTTGGTGAAGAGCACCCCGAGGTCGTAGCCAAGCGTTCCGACGATATGTTGCAGATTTTCGGTGTGGCGCGCCACTTCTTGCTCGGTTCTCGGAGTCCGGTGGGCATCGTTAAACGAGTTGATATTGATGGCCTCGATGCCGAGCCGGGCGGCCATCGCGGGGAAGAACGCCGAGATTGGGCTGAATCCAAAGTCGCAGACAATTCGAAGTCTCTTGCCTGAGGTGGTCTTACTGAGGCGAAAGAAATCGTTTGTGTAATCTTCGATGGCCCGGCTGGCGAACTCAATCGCCCCTAAGTCTTCTGGATCGGTGCGGGTGAAATCCTCGCGGAAAAACGCTGTTTCCACCTTCCGTTCGAGGGCCTTCGAGAGATAGTTTCCGCGGGCATCGAAGAACTCGATCAAGGTGACGCGGGGGTTTCCGGGCATCTTTCGCACGTTGAGAGCGCCGGCCGCGCCCGAGGCTCGAATGTAGTGACGGGCCACGGGGACCGCCGAACTTTGCATGTCAATGACCTCACAGCCTACGCTGAGTAGGCTGGCCATGACCGCCCGCTTGAGCATACGGCTGCTGCGTGAGCTGTCGCGCGACGTGATGACCGTTGCCTTGTTCGGTAGAATGGAGCCGAACGCTGAGCCAAGCCGAGTCGCAAACTCAGGCGTGATTTCTATATTCGAAAGGCCTGCGACTCCGAGATCACGGAAGAGATTTCCGCGCCACTTGTTGCCCCAGACGAGCGACATGGTGACCGTCGATCCACGCTCGATGACCTTGTCAGGCCACAGCTTGATCCTTGGTCGTATGACGCTTCCCGTGTCGATCAAGCATCGGTCGCCGACCACGGCGTCTTCGCCCACGATGCAGTCTCGTTTGATCGTGCATTTTGCGCCGACGATGGCGGATTGGATCACGACGTTCGGCCCGATGTAGGTGCCCTCCCAGATGACGGAGCGTTCCACGTGCGCCTCGGACTCGACGAGACAGTTGTCGCCGATACACGTGTAGGGTCCGATTCTCGCGGTCCCCTTGATCTTGCAGTTTCGGCCGATGAGGACCGGGGGGATAATCGTTGCCTGTTCGTCGATCTTCGTGCCGGGTTGCACCCAAACCCCGGGTTCACGTTCCGTCCCGGAGATCGGGAGATTGGCGCGACGGGTGAGTAGGTGCTCCTGGGCTTCTCTGTACTGTTGGAGGTTTCCGACATCGCACCAGTAGTCCTCCATGACGTAGCCGTACATGGGTTTTCCTTCGGCGAGAAGCTGAGGGAAGATGTCTTGACTCCAGTCGTAATTCTTCCCTTGCTCCATCATGTTGAGGATTTCGGGTTCAAGGATATAGATGCCGGTGTTGACCGTGTCGGAAAAGACTTCGCTCCAGCTAGGCTTCTCCATGAACCTGATGACGCGGCCCTCATCATCGGTGATCACAACTCCGAAGTCGAGGGGGCTAGAAACTCGATAGAGGACGAGTGTCGCCAGGCTCTTTTTGGCTCGGTGGAATTCGAGGGCCTTCGTAAGATCGCAATCGGTGAGGGCGTCCCCGGAAATGATGAAGAAGGTTTCGTTTTGGAGGTACTCCTCGGCCTTCTTGACCGATCCGGCGGTGCCCAGCGGAGTGTCTTCGATGCTGTAGTGCATGTCGACCCCGAAATCGGCGCCTTCATCGAAGTAGCCTTGAATCTCGTCCGCGAGGTAGTGGAGCGTGGTGACAACTTCGGTGACACCGTGCGATTTGAGTAGCCGAACGATGTGTTCCATGATCGGCTCATTGCCGATGGGCACGAGAGGTTTGGGGCGATTTGCCGTGATAGGCCGAAGCCTGGACCCTTCACCGCCTGCCATCACAACCGCTTTCATGGTGTTTCTATTTTAGAACCTCTTACGAGTCCGCCGCTGATTTTCTCAAAAAATCGTTGGCACCCGGTAAAAAACCGGGTTTTCTGGCCAATGATTGAAGGGGGATAGGTTCAAATTACGAGACTTTTTTAAGATTGGTCCGGAAAGTGCGAGAAAGTTCTTTGAATTTCAAGCATTACCGGATATAATAATCATGTCCGAGGGCTGGGCTAACCGGCTGTTTGGACGCTTTGATTGAGATCTTTGATCTCGTAGTGGGATTACCCCAGGGAGGACAGACATGAATAAGAACTACTTTAAGGGCCTTGTCGGCCTTGCAATTCTCGCCGCTGTTGGTTCGGCACAAGCTATCACGTTCTCGAACGTGACGATCACTGGCGATGCTGGCATCGTTGGAACGCTTGGAACCGATCACTTCGTCAATACCGGCGCAACTGACATCG
>CAZBXR010000003.1:0-60627 GCA_964496145.1 uncultured Chthonomonas sp.
GAGGTGAACTGAGGGTCTTGACGAGGACTACTCGCTCTCGGAGAAAGTCGGCTTTTTGTCGGTTTAGAGCAGACAACTTGTTGCCCCAGAGGTCTGCATCCTTGGGGTTTGCAAGAATGGCCCGAGCGATGATTCCCCCGAAGCTGTGTCCCACGAGATAGATCTGCGGCTGATCCTTCTGCTTCAGGTGACCAAAGGTAGCCATGTAAGTGGCGTAGATCTCCTCAATGGTTTCCGAAACCTGGGGCATGAGGTGATTCGACCCGTTTCGGGTGTTGATCATGACCATGGTTTCCGGGTTGCGCTTCTCCTGGCACATCAGCCGAACGAACGTCTTCATCGTCGCTTCGTTCGTGTTGATGTCGGATGGGAGAACAGTGTTCCAGGACACGGGGAATACGACCGAGGCTCGATCCCAAACCTTTCCGTAACTGAACTCAGATTGCCAAAGACTTCGGTTGTAGTCCATAAATTGGAGCTTTCCGTTGATTTTTGGGGTGATCATTCGTCCCTTGTCGACTCCAGCTTCGCCCTGGATGGCCTTGATGAAGTTCCAGCCCCAATAGTGGCGGCCATGGTCAGGGAATCCGATGTGTTGCTCTGGCGCTTCTTCTGGCTTGGGCGTCACACCGTGGAGCAAGACCACAAGTCGAGGACGATTTGGGTTGATGTTGAATTTGGGTGGGGCAAGCTTGAGCTTATCGCCGCCGATGGGCACGGCGACACCGCCATCGAGTCCACCCACAGGTTGGGCATTTGCTGCGTGGGAGATACCTGCGGCAGCGACGAGGACGAGCAGAGCTTTCGAGAGAGTAGATTGAATTTTCATGACTGTTTGATCACCTCAGTGGGCTTGATGAGATGATACGGAGGGGGCCGTTACGGGCCAGAACGACCTCCGTTACGAGTGCGTTACAAATGCGTCACGTTGTCGATTTAGGTTCAAAATGGCCCAAAAATTGTGTAACTATAGAGTCATGAAATCTGAAGACACACAATCTTGGCCCACTGTGGAGGAAAGGCAGCTCATTCGGGCATCCTTTCTCAGGCTCATTCCTTCATGGGAAGGATTAAACGACCACCTCTATGCTTCGATCTTTCGAGATCACGCGGAGGTGCAGGCCCTCTTTGCCGGAGATATGGAGCGGCAGAAAGAAAAGCTGACCCTGATGCTCGCGTCGGCGGTCGACCTTCTCGATGATGTTTCTGGATTTCAGACGCTGTGCCGCGAATGCGGTGCCCGACATGTCGGCTACGGAGCCCTTCCTGGCCACTACCCCGTCGTCCTTGGGTTCTTAGTACAAGGGCTTGCCGACCTAGAAGATCCGAAGCTTTCTGGCCCTGAAGCCGCCGCCTGGACAAAGTTCGCTCAGCTGGTTGTGCGCGAAATGCTCATTGGAGCAGATCAAACCAATCCCGCGCCCCCTCAAGCGTGAGCGGTGTGCCATGGTCCGGATTTTCACCGATCTCCTCCACAAGCCTTGCCTGCAAATCTAGTTCTTGTTCCACGAGAACAAGATCATGGGTCTCTTTGAAGGCTCGAATGAACCCCAAGATTTTTTGGGCGACGGCCTGGTCTCCTTCATGGGCCACCACCTTGACTAATTGGGAGAGCGAGGAACAAAGCCCCCCGGGGTTCCGGTCCGCGAACCAATTTTGACCGGCATTGTAAAGATGCCGCCGAGCCTCGCCCCACTTCTCTAGCGTAATGAGGGTCATCGCGAGGGAATGACTCTGATCCGCCTCCTGGAATTCACTCCCCATCGCCTGCCACAGGTGAAGAGTCTCGCGGAACAGGGGCTCCGCTTGCTCCGGAGAGCCCCCAAAATACAGGACCTTTGCTTCGATCTCCTTGTGGAAAGCCTGAATAAGCGGATTTCGGCAACTCAAAAGCATCTGCCTTGTGTGCGACATGATCTCCATGGCTTCGTCCACGCGAGGCGTCCGGGTCAATACCCCTGCGAGGTAGATTCCACCCTTAATCGATTCATCCTCTGACTCACACGCGATAAACCCATCGTATGCTTTTCGCAGGTGCCGAACGGACTGCTTGACGTCAGCAAGAAAATCAAAGATCGCTCCTAACCTGGCGTGGGCGCGGGCGACAAAGTATTCATCCCCCGCCAACTCAGCAAGGCGGAGCGCCTCTCTCGCATCTTCTTCGGCCGCATGAAAGTTTCTCCGGAATGCTTGATCAGCCTTGAAAAGTAACGCCCGGCTGAGAATCGCATTGGACCCAAGGGCCTTTCCGATTTCGAGGGCGCGAAGTGCGGCTGGAAGCGCGAGATCTTCGGTTTGAGCAACCACGGCGAGGTGCGCGAGCGTCAGTTCTAGTTCTGCCCTTCGCTCGGGAGAGGCGTTCTCCCACAAGATTCTCTGCGCATCGAGAGCCTGGTAACTGCTGGAGGCTCGACCCCGAGCCGCTTCGTAAAAAGCAAACTTTGGAATCGCTTCCCAATGCTCTGGGGTGGGAGCCTGGACGATTCGATTCCACACAAACCGGACGTTGTCCGATTCAGCATCGAGAAGGTCGAGATCGGATCGTTTGAGAGGTCGTCCGGGGAGCGTGGACCGACTCGCGACCAAATGAACGATGTTGTCCATCACACCCAGCTCAAGCTCGGCAAGAACCTCGGGGTTCAACCGTCCGAGGACGTAGGTTCGCACCGGGGAGAGAACACGGACGCGGGTCGGTCCCGCCTGATCATCCATCACGAGAAGACCAGCATCCAGCAGGGCCTCCAATCGGTCCAAGTAGTCCAGTTCACCGAGGGCCGTACGGGCGATATCCATCCCCATACCCCCGGGATACGCGGAGACATGTTCAAGAGTGTCGATCAGATCGGGAGGCAAACTTGAGAGACTCGTGGCAAGGGCAGAATCGAGGCTCCGGTGCCTTTCGGGCAGTTCTTGCCCGCCAGATTTCAGGGCAAACTCAAGCTGCTTCAACAACTCGTCGGGCGAGAGGAGGCGGAAACGAGCCGCGGCGAGCCGGATAGAAAGGGGGAACCCATCCAGTTGCATCGCAATTTGTTCAAGACTTTTTTCCACGTCGCCTGCTCTGGCCGCGAGGGGCCGCGCGGAACGGAGCGCGTGGGCCAGCCATTCGCATCCGGCGGTTTTGGCATCAATAGGCCCGATCGTGATGGCTAGTTCAAAATCAACTTCGACTCGTCGCGTCGATGTGGCAAGGACTCGGAGGGTTGGGGTCGACTTCACCAGTGCAACGAGGGCCGTTTTCACGCTCTCAAGGGCCGTCTCGAGGTTGTCAAGAACAAGAATGGTAGGTTCCTCGGAGAGGACCGAGGCGAGGAAGTGAATAGGGTCCGACGCAGAAGGGACGTCGATTCCTAGAGAGGATGTGGTCGATCGTGCCCAGTCTTCCGGGCTGTTTGCCTCTCGGGTGGGCAGGAAAGCCACTCGGTACGCAGGGTTTTGCGCCAGACGACTGGCAACTTCGATAGCCACCCTTGTTTTTCCGACGCCACCGGGGCCGATGAGAGTCAACAGTCGCTGGGAGGTTGAATCTGAGAGCATTGTCTCAATCTGCGATACGACATCGTCTCGACCGAAGATGGGATCACTGGGGACGGGCACGGTGTTGGACCAATCCAATCGCGGCGCCTTTGTCACAGGGCGCTGGTCAAGAGCCGTGCGAAGGATATCCTCGGTCGATACTGTAGGTTCGATTCCGAGCTGATCCTTCATCTTGCGCCGAAGATCTTGATATTCGGCCACGGCCATGGCCATGTTGCCAAGGTTGGCGTGGGCAGTGACGGCAACGAGCCTCAGGTCTTCGTGAAGAGGGTGAGCGCTCACCAGGCGCTGGCTCAAGTCGAGGGCATCGTGAGAACGGCCCGACTTGTTCCAAAGATCCCCTTGCTTTACGGCGAGTTGAATCTGTAGCTGCTCTGCCTGCGCCCGTTCGGCAAAAACCCAAGGGTCGTCCCAGCCGGGCAAAAAGGGCTCGACCAGCAAATCGGGAGCCACTTCAATTTCGGGTTCCGAGTGGGCCGCCGATAGCTGGTTCAGGTCGCTCTCGATCTCCGCCGTGTTCACCCAAACTTCGGTGGCATTGGACCCGATCAGCTCACTTGCATCTCCCAGGGCCTTCTTCAGCCGGTGAATCTCTTGGCGGAGCCGCAATCGTGAAGCTTCATAAGGATCGTCTGGCCAGAGCTGCCAAGCCAGTTGCTCTCGGTTCATTTTCCCCGACCGTGAGAGCGTGAGGAGAACGAGCAGTTTCGCTGCCCGAGCGGTTCCAAAATTTGAGATCGACGTGGTGTCTCGTTGTAAGCTCACTCCTCCAAAAAGCTTCAGTTTCCACATAGCCGCTGATGCAGGAGTCTACACTAGTTCAATTGATGCTAGTGAGGCATCTTAAGGCTTCTGTGGAGAGGCGAATTTGCCTCAGGATTTGCTTTTTGTAAAAATTCTTCTCTATCGGGGAATCGAGCGCGAAAATCCGGTGTAGAATGAAGTGTCGCTCGCGAAAGTGAGCGGAACGTCGAGTCTTAATCCGCAAGATTGAGAACGGGGGACCCAAACTTAGTAAGGGGTGAATGAGTCCGCACGCCGGACCCTAGGGTAACTCTTGGCCCGAACCCGACAGCTAACCTCGTAGGCGAAGCATGAGTCGCGTGTTGGCGCAAGCCATACCACGATTTTCTGCCTTCCGCTCCGCTAGCAGGCGATAGTAACGTTGCAAAAGGACCGACCCAAAGCGCACGCACGCAAAAGGTCATCCCATCCCAGTCCTTTCAGCGCGTTATGCACCTCCTAGGGGGCCCCTCCATCACGGGGCCCTTCTTATTTTCAAAATTCTTTGAACGATCCTTGCTCGTCTGGACAATCACCTCCTGTAGGCAAGGTGAAGATGCAGTTCCGACTTCCTTGGACGAAATCCTCCTCGCATGCTCCGGACATAGACGCTTGGTATCACGAGCACTATTCCAGCGTGTGGGGCTTTTGTCGTCGCAGAGTTGGAGTGCGTCATGCCGATGACACTACGCAGGAAACGTTTGTGATTGCTTTTCAACGCCGCGACACCTATCGAAGCGAAACACCCGTGAGAGCCTTTCTCTGCGGGATCGCGAACAAGGTGTGCGCGAATTGGAGCCGAAAGAAAGATCTCGAGTCGCTGGACTGGCTTGACCGGGAGCCCGCATCGCTCGACCCTTCTGAGGCCATTGTCACAAGCACCGCATTGAAAGATGCCCTTCTGCGATTGAGCGATGAACACCGCGAGGTGGTCTTGCTCAAAGAAATGGAAGGCATGACCTATGAAGAAATCGGTGCCGTGCTGGCAATCCCTGCCGGCACGGTGAAGTCACGACTGCACCATGCGTTCCTTGCCCTACGAAAAGACCTGCAAAAGGGGAATCCATGAATATTCGCGAGAACTTGAAAGCCTATTTAGACGGGGAACTGACTCCGCAAGAAATGGACGTCATGCGCGAAGCCATTGAGCGAGACCCATCTCTGCAGGAGGAGGTCCAGTTCATGTCCCGCATTTCACAAATTCTTACCGCTCATCGTGACCAACTCGAAACCGAGGCTCCCGCTAGCATCCCGGCCATTGACAAGCCCCGAAAGGCTCGGCGATTCTGGCTGCCTGCTCTTGCAACGTGCGGTGTTGTGCTGTTGGCGATGGCCGTCGTTCCCAACTTAAATCAGGCAAAGGAGGCCCGAATGGAGACTTCGGCTGTGGCGGGGGAGAGCGCCGCTCCCGCTACCATGGCGGCGCCATCGGCTGGCGCTTTCGGATCAGCAGGGAATTCTGATTCTTCCGCTCCAACGCCAGAATCGCAAGAATCTCGTGTCCTGGTCGACAAGGCGATGGTCGAAAGTGAGAGGGCCGCTTCGGCTCCTCGGGGAGAATCAGCGAAGACAAGTGTCTCGCCTGGAGGTCGCGTTGCTACGCCTCGCAACGTGATCAAGACCGCGAACATCGGGTTGCGGGTGAAGGATGTGAAAACCGCATCGAACAGCCTCACTCTGAGCGTTTCCGGAGTCGGTGGGTTTGTGGCAACCAGTAGCGTGAATCAGGACGACTCGTCGGGGATGGCGACATTGACGCTCAGGGTCCCCACCAAAAACTTCGAGGTTTTCCTTGAATCCATTCGAGCCCTCGGGGAAGTCACCAGCGAATCGATGACCGGGGACGATGTGACGATGCAAAGAATCGACCTCGAATCAGCTCTACAAGCCAAGAAGGATGAGTTGGCGTCGTTGCGAAACATTCTTCGCGAGACGCGGAAGATCGGCGAAGTCCTCGCCGTTCGAGACCGGATCACCCAAGTGCAGTCGGAGATTGCATCGATTGAGGGTCAATTGTCTTACGTGAAGGACGCCGTGGCCTACTCGACCTTCAATATCACGCTGACCCAGCGTCCGGGCGGACCGAAGGCGGGAGAAGATACAAAGGGAAGCTGGTCGGGCGATACCTGGAACGGCGCCGTGGATGGACTCTCGACCGTAGGGCGTGGCCTGGGGCAGGCAGGCATTACACTCTTCGTGTTTGCTCCTCTCTGGCTCCCTCTGGCGGGTCTCGGTTACTGGTTGTATCGCCGATCCAAGAAGTAAGAGAAATCGAGCGCAGTATTGCACGATGGGCGGGCTGAAGAACGGTACCGCCCATCGTGATTCAAATTTGGAGTTTTGGAAATCCTGTCGTATACTGTTTGTATGGGCAGATTTTTTGTTTTGGCGGGGGCTGTACTCCTCGCTCCTTCGGCGTTTGCGAGCTACGAACTCGCGTTGGTCTTGCAATTTGCACAACAACCGAACAATGGGCCGACAACAGTTCAGATTTCTCGGTTCGATGCCATCTCCGGAGCGTATATGGGTAGGTTTGGGCAAGGCATCGTAAACTCTGCGGATGAGATTTCCCTTGATCCCACCGCGCCCGGGGAACTTGTGGTCGCGAGTGCTCCGGGTACCGGAGAGCTACAACTAGAGAGATTCAACTACTCGACAGGAGAGATGGTGAGTACAACTACGGTGCCGGTAGCCGGGTTTGCCGGAATCACTGATTTTCAGATTCTTTCCGACGGATCGTATTTCTTGGCAGGATCCTTTGGTGGGGTCGCGAGTGCGAGAACTTACTCTTCAGTCGGATCGCTCTTGCGAACCTACACGCTCCCAGGTGGTACGACGGCAATCCGTTCGATCCACCGAGCTTCGAACGGAAATACATTCATCTTATCCAGGCAACCTGGTTCGAGTTCGGGGGACAAGTTGACTTTGTCATCGTACGGAAACAACCTCATTGTCGCGTCCGATACTGAGACAATTTTTGACAATAGTACTTCTATCAACAGGGAGAAAATGACTTGGTCTGGCAACAGCAGGGTTACCGTCTCGGGGCAATATTGGGCCGACCGAAAAACATTGACAGTTACGGGAACCACGTTGGGAACGGCCACCGCACTGGGGGGCTTCGTTACCGAAACTGAGGTGCTTCTGTCGGGTCACGGGACTTCTCTCTATGGATATGGGTACGACTCCGCAAATCAGAGGTTTTACAAAACGTTCGGGACCCATCTCCCTGGCCCGAGTGGGACTTATGAGTATGTGGCAGGAACAACGTTTCAGACTGCTTACGATGGGGTGATGGTGATAGCTCCCGAGCCAGGAACGATGATCGCCCTCGGTTTGGGGGTCGCGGCTCTCGCAAGGCGTCGGCGGCAAGCGGCGAGAAAAGTCTGACGCAGGCGATAGCCCTTACCCTGGGGCGGACAGGAGTACAAAGATTGCCCCGACCGGAATTTCCGGTCGGGGCAATCTTATGGATGCGATCTGGCAGCAGTGTTATTGTCGCCGAGCGATATCCTGGTTCTTCCAACCCGGGAGATTGTTAGGATCAAGTCCAAACCCTCTTGCGGCAGTTGGATGGGTGAATTTTGAGAACGGGAACGCACCCCTCTTCCCACTGTTACCGCTACCGGTATAGCAGTTCACATAGTAGTCGAGCATGCCATTCAGCATAGAGAACTCATCTTTTGGAGAATCCCGATTTCTGTGATAGGATAAAGGCATGAGAGGACTCGCTCTACTTGCGTTGGCATGTGCGTCGGTGTCTGGAGTTGCGGCTCCCCCCATTTATAGGCGAAGCGTATGGATACCGCCTGCTGGCATGCCAAGTGATGCTTTTTACCTCGGCGGCACGCTGGAGGATTTTCTTACAAGAGGGGCAGAGAAACCTGGAAAAATAGATTATTACGTTAAGGAAAATGGGTCAACCTATGCATTAGATACGATAGGGACACCCCCAACGTGGGGACCGACGTGGGCCAAAACTGGGCTCTACTACGAACGCTCAGGTGGTCAATCCGGTTCGGCGGGCTATGTTTACGATAAGAAATGGAATACCGCGCCATTTGAACTCAATGGCCACACCCCGACGGGCCTTCTTACCGGCCAGAAAACGTACAACTTCCCTGACCCAAGGGATGGTATTTACGGGAACGCCGCCATCTTCGATCCCGCTACCAAGACGATCATTAAAGAAATCGAGATCGGCCGCTACACTTGGTGCTGGGGAGGCAACTCGAAAGGCCAATTCATCCTCGAATCAGACAGCTTTGACAACTACTACCAGTTTGCGAATCCGTTTATGTACGACATCAACACGGACAAGCTTGTCTACATGGGGGGGCAGTTTAATGATAACTGGACGCCCGATATCATCACAGACGACGGCGTCGTCTATGGGCATTCCGGTCTCACGGTGTACTCGTGGACCCAGAACGGTGTTCTGAAGAAAGAGTACGTGGGCAACGACGTGGGCGTGAATATGCGAGTTTCGAACGTCCTGCCGAACAATGTTCTTTTCGGCCTCGACGGCCGCAAATCCAACTCCAACATCAACGGCTTCTTTTTCCTGCAAAATGGGGAGTACTTTGACCTCAATAACCAAGTCATCGGAGGGCTACTCCCTGCCGGCTATGACAAGTGGACCAACTACTGCATGATGACCCCTGAGGGAGTCATCATGCAAGCCTTGCAAAACAGCGCCACCGGCAAGTTTGAAACCCACATGCTCACGCCTGTTCCCGAACCAGGAACGATGATCGCCCTCGGACTTGGTGTCGCGGCTCTCGCAAGGCGTCGGCGCCAGACGAAATCCTGATTGAAGCGTTTCCTTCACTTTTTGCTGATCGCGGGTGTTGGCCTTTTTCTGGCCCATGTCTTCTTGCCATTGGGCTACTCAAACCCCTGGGTTCAGGTGGCACTCGTCGCAGGCCCTGTAGCACTGGCGTTCGTGGTCTCTGGATTCACGAGCAAGAGTCAGTAGCCAAGCGAGCGGCTCGGAACTCGCCATATAGTATAGTAGACTCATGACGAGTAGTGTCCGTCTTTTACGAGTCGAAGAGTTTGACCAGTGGCTGCCTCTGTGGAAGGGCTACCAAGAGTTCTATCGCGTGGAGCTGAGCGACGAGGTGACTCAAACCACCTGGGCGAGATTCTTCGAAGATTCAGAACCCATGCACGCCTTCGGCGCTTTCCTGGGGGATGAGATGGTGGGGATCTCCCACTCCATCTTTCATCGGTCGTGCTGGCTCATCGATCCGGTGTGTTACCTGCAAGACCTTTTCGTGAATCCCGAGGTTCGGGGGAAGGGAATAGGCACGCAATTGGTAGAGGCCGTGGAGTCTCACGCGCAAGAGCATGGGATCAAGCGAGTTCAGTGGCTTACTCACGAGACGAACTCGACGGGGATTCGTCTTTACGACCAAATCGCGACGAGAACCGGATTTATCCAGTACCGTCGCGGATAAACGAGACTCTACAAGCGAAAAGTCCCCCCGGCACGGGCGCCGGGAGGTCTTTTCGCGTTCCAGTTAAGATAGTTCATTATCCTCGAAGGAGGGAGAGCACAGCCTGCGGCGCCTGGTTCGCTTGCGCCAAGACCGAGAGACCACTTTGTTGCAGAATCTGCAGCTTGGTGTACATGGTCATTTCTTCGGCGATGTCTGTGTCTCGGATCGAGCTTTCCGTCGCGGTGATGTTCTCTCGAGCCACGCTCAGAGCCCGGGTGTTGGACTCCAGCACGTTTCGTTGGAAGTTACCGATGTTTCCTCGGACTTGGCCGACCGTGTTGATCGCCGTGTCGATGAGGTTCATGGCGGAGTTGGCTCCGGCCGAGGTTGTGATGTCGAGTGCACCGATTCCGAGTGCCGAGGCACCCATGTTGGAGAGTGACAAGCTCACTGTTTGACCGACGTTGGCTCCGACTTGGAACTGAGCGGTTCCTGCCGAGATCGAGATCGTGCTTGCACCGGTGGTTTGGGCACCGTTGTTCGAGAGCTTGATCACGTTGCCGTAGGCATCTCGCAGAGTTCGACCGTCTGTTGCATCGACCGTGATAGCGCCAGACGCGGTGGTCCAGGTGTTCGTACCATCGGTGATCGATGCGACCGTGTTGGCACCGGAGGCAAGGTTTCGTGAACCTGCTGCGGCGAAGCCAAGGTTAGCCGTATCGTTTGTGACCACGATGTTGTTTCCACCGGTACCGTAGTTCACTGCGGTGAACACATAGTTACCGCCGGTGATGGCCACGGTGACCCCCGTGTCTGCCGACCGAGCATTCATATCGTTGATGAGTTGCTGGTGGGTCATGTTCGATGTCGCAGCGAACTGGACACCGTTCACGGTGAGTTTTCCATCGACGCCGATGGCGTTCGTTGCGGTCGCAGCCATACCTGTCACCGTGGACTTTGCAGCGGCTACGGACGTTGTGACCGTGAGCGTGGCATTGCCAGTGAAGTTTGTTGGCGTGCTGAGGCTACCGAAGGTTCCTCCGATCGTTGCACTTTCAAGGTTAGCCTTCGTGACAATCGCGGCGCTGACACCGGCGCTTCCGTTCAGAAGCTTTTTCTCGCCAAATTGAGTTTGCTGAGCGATTCTGTCAACAGATTGGATGATCGACGTTAGCTGGTTTTGGTTGGCGGCCTTTTGACTAGCGCTTAACGTCGCATCGTTTCCGTTGGCCAGAACGAGAGCTCGTGCATCTCGCAACAGTTGGCTGACCTCGTTGAGGGCTCCTTCTGCTGTTTTGGCGTAGTTGGTTGCGTCTTGATTGTTCTTGAGGGCTTGGCCGAGACCAGTGATCTGAGCGCGGAAGCCTTCGGAGATTTGGAGACCAGCTGGATCGTCGGCACCGCTGTTGATGCGCATACCGGTCGAGAGTTTGGTCACTGCATTGCTAAAGTTTGCGTTGGTCGCCCCGAGATTGCGCAGGGCGTTCATTGCCATCAGATTAGTGTTTACGCGAAAAGACATAGTTTTGTATTCCTCCGTGATTTCTGTCTTGTCCTGTCTAAGGGTCCCGTTTGCCGTCCCTGGCAATTCTCCTAGGCAGGTCTGATAGGCTTATTCCCCTGTTATTCCTACGAGTATGCTAGTATAAATACCAGTATTGAAAAATTGTTTTGAGTTCAATTTGGGGTAAACCCAGAAAAATGTCTCTTTCAGGGTCTGTCGGCAGAAAGTCTTGGCGTTCGCGGTTCGCCCTCGGCGTCGTGTACCTTTTGCTGTCCCTGGGGGCTGTCACCACCGTCGTTCCATTCACGGTGATGGTGAGCACAAGCCTGAAGGGGCCCACTGACCAGAACGACAACAAACTGATCCCCCGCTACTTCTCCGAAGTGAAGCCCGTGAAGGAGGATTGGTCAAAGCCCGACGCGACTTTGCTTGGGAAGTATCTTGACGATAAATACCAGGGCAACCCGAGCGTGATCCAGTCCACGCGGCTCAAGCCCGGGGCCTCCGCAGAAGAGATCGCTAAGTACGAGCAGTTTCTCATGGACTTGCCGGTCACGATGTGGCAAGCCGGTTTTCGCCAGGCCGGTGGCCAGGTCACCAGCAAGCTCACGCTTCGATATCAGAACTGGCTGAAGGCGAGATTCTCCACCATCCAGGAACTGAATAAGGCGTATGTCGAGGAAAACGTGAGCTTTATCACGGTGCCGCCCCCCGGCGAACTCCTCGACCGGAAAGATTGGTCACCACCCCTTAATAGTAAGAAGTATCAGGATTGGTTGGAGTTCAAGAAAACGCTCCCTGCCGAATTCCGAATTCCTATCCGCGTAACGAGGCTGTGGCAAGAGTTCCTTCAGGGGAAGTTTCAAGGGCAATTCGCGAACGTCCCAAAGCAGTACGCCGGTGATGCGAAAAGCTTCGAAACCCTTACGAATCCTTTCTCGGGCTGCATGATCACCCCACTTGAGGAAGAATTTAAAAGTAAGAGGCTGCCGGATGACCCGTCACGAACAGGTGCCGAAGACCGCTGGTCCGCGTTTATTGCGCCGGACCGAAACTACAAGTATCGAATGGCACCCGAGGTAATGCCCATCGCTGCCTATGAGTCTGCATTCGTCTCAAAAAACGCGAGCGAAATCCGAAAAGAGTTTGCGACCAGAAACTACCGCTACGTCACGAGCTATATCTTGCTCAATGGCCGCGCGGTGGTCAACACCGTCCTCTTCTGCGCTCTCGTGATCCTGACCCAGCTTACGGTCAACCCATTGGCCGCGTTCGCGCTCTCCCGATTCCCGATTCGCTCTACGGGCAAGATTCTCATCTTCCTTTTGGCGACCATGGCGTTTCCCGCCGAAGTCGCCATGATTCCAAGCTTTATTCTTCTGAAAGACTTGGGTCTGCTCAACACCTTTGCCGCGCTCGTGCTGCCGGGTGCGGCGAGCGGCTACATGATCTATCTCCTCAAGGGATTCTTCGATTCGCTTCCCCAAGAGCTCTATGAGAGCGGGCAACTCGACGGCGCGAAGGAGATCACGATGATGTGGAAGATCGCGTTTCCGCTCAGCCGACCGGTGTTGGGCTATCTGGCGTTGGTCGCCTTTATGGGGGCGTACGGAGCTTTTCTTTTCGCCTTTCTCATCGCCCAAGACCGAAACATGTGGACCTTGATGGTCTCTATGTACCAACTTCAGTTGGTGGCACCGAAGGCAGTGGTCATGGCGGGCCTCACCATCGCGGCGTTGCCCACATTGCTCGTTTTCCTCGCCGCGCAGCGGGTCATCCTCCGAGGCATCGTCCTTCCCGGCGAGCGTTAAGCGATCCCGCCCCTAGGTCTCGCGTTACAAAACCAATCGTGCGCAAAAAAGACCCGGCTCTTCCGAAAGAGCCGGGCTTTGTCTAAAGTGTCTCGGCCTCAGGCCGCGACCCGAAGCGGAGGAGTCGAGGGTTTTTCGCCTCCCCCTAGGTTTGCGATGGCGGCTTCCAGCCGATTGGTCCCTTCCGAGAGCACTGCGACCTGGTTGTCTAGTTCGCTCATTGATGCCGTCAGTTCTTCCACTTGGGCGCTCATCTGTTCAGACGAGGCGGCCACGGTCTGGGTCGCCGATGTGTTTCGCGTCGCCACCTCGACGATGTTTCCGATCGACTCTTGCATGGACAAAATCTCAGAGTCCATGGCGGCAACGGCTTCCACGCATTGGTCGGCATATTGCCCCACTTCTTTCATCTCGATCTCTAGGAGCTCGGTGACCTTGGTGGTTTCTGCGGTGCTTTGGGCGATCGATTCTAGGTATCCAGCGGCCTCCATGGTCACTTCGGCGGCTCCGTTCACGTCTTCGAGAGTCTGATTCATCGAAGTAGACGCGGCTTGGCTCTCTTGTTGAACTGCCTGGATGAGTGTGGCGATTTCTTTCGTAGCGCTTCCTGCACTTTCTGCAAGCTTTCGCACCTCTTCGGCCACGACCGCAAACCCTCGGCCATGCTCTCCGGCCCGCGCCGCTTCGATCGCGGCATTCAGCGCGAGGAGATTTGTTTGGTCGGCGATGTTTTCGATGGTTTGGACAATGTGCCCAATTTCGCTTGAGCGGGCCATCATGCCATCAACCCGACTCGCGGTCTCGACAACCGTCTCTCGCACTCGATGCATCGACTCGACCCTGTCTCGAATTCGCTCCCAAGAGTTCGCGTGCTCTTCCACTCTCTCAAGATTCTCCTGCACGTTCGCAAAGCTGCTCGCGGCTCGCTCCAGCGACTTTTGTTGTTCCCGAGTGCCATGAGTGACACTCTTACTTCGCTGGGTCAGGCTTTGGATGGAGTCCTGAGCCCCTTTGGCGGCATCCAGTTGGAGATCGGCACCATGGGCAAGATCCTCGGCGACCGTGGCGACGTGGGTGGCCGCGTGGCCGGAGTCTTCCGTCGCATATCGGACTTCAGACGAGGTTGAGAGGAGGTTCTGGACCACTTCACGAGTCGTTTTCACAACTCCGGAAATCTCTGTGACCAGTCCATCAATATAGGCCTCGATAATCAGTTCTTGGTCTAGGTTCAGGGCCTTTTGGAAGGCTACCAATGCTCTGGAGAGTTTCGCAGGATTCCATTTGTACTTCGAGACTAGAATAGGGAAGATGGTCTCGTAGTAGGTGCTCATCGCCGCAAAAAACCAGACTGGTTCAAGTCCTATCGCAGCGTGAATCGACCCCACCTTGGCTCGAGACGCAAAGTAGGTCGAGTCAAACTTGGCGTCGAAGATGGCCGCGAAGTAGTCGGGATTCGTCTTTTTCAATTTCTCGATATTGCTTCCTGCACGAGTGATCACTTCAACCGCCGCTGGATATTTTCCTACGTGCTCGTAGAAAGCACCCACGATCTTTGCCATGTGGGGTTGAAGAACTCCCCGAAGACCGGCGAGAGCCGCTTTATCATGGTCGGAGATTTGAAACATGGACAGGCGAGCCGAGATTTCGGAAGCCGAATATTGTTTGGTCTGGAACGTTTTCATAGGTTCGATGGTTGGCACGGCTCATTTGCGCACGCTATATAGTACATTTACGGGCGGAATGGCCCGTGTCTGCAGGATGCAAAATCTAACTTTATTCGTCCAGATTTAGTTTTTGGAGGTTGAGTCGTTCCTAGGGGGCCATGAGCCGCATTCTTGGAGTGAGTCGTTCCCGGTCACAATAGAGAATATGAGCGAGAACTTGAGATGGGCCATTCTGGGGACCGGGAACATAGCGAAGAAGTTTGCCGAAGGGCTCCGCGCGGTAAAGGGGAACGACCTGGTCGCCGTCGGGTCGCGCTCCCAAGAAGTCGCTGAGTCATTCTCGGGTGAGTTTGGGGGCCGCCCGTGGGGAAGTTATGATGAGGCCATCGCGGCGGATGGGGTCGACGCGGTTTACATCGCGCTCCCTCACCACTTGCACTTGCCCTACGTGATCAAAGCCGCCGAGGCAAAGAAAGCCATCCTGTGCGAAAAGCCCTTCACCTTGAACTTTGAAGAGGCGAAACAAGCCATGGAGGCGGTGAAGGCCCACAAGGTTTTCTTCATGGAGGCGTTTATGTACCGATGCCATCCTCAACTCTTGGCCGTGCGCGAGGTCTTGAAGAACGGAGTCATCGGAAAGGTTTGTACAGTCCACGCCGAGTTTGGCTATGCGAGCAAACGCCCGGGGCAACACTTCCGTATCGACGGGTCGCTGGGCGGCGGCGGACTGATGGATGTCGGATGCTATCCCGTGAGCTTCATTCGTTGGGTGGCGGGCGCTGAGCCCTCGCGGGTTTCCTATTCGGCCGACATTGGTGAGACCGGGTACGACCGGTTTGGCATCGGAACCATGGAGTTTGAGTCGGGCCTCAAGGCCACGTTCCAATGCGGAGTGCACTGCCAGATGTCGAATCACGCGACCATCTATGGAGAAAATGGAAGTATCACCCTCACCGATCCTTGGTTTGGAAACGGGCCCGTGCTCGTGACCCCGTCGGGAGGCAAGTCGGAGCAACTCCGAGTCAAGTCCATCCCGCACCTGTGGGGTCAACAGGCCGTTCTCGTGAAGGAATTCTTAGAGAAAGGCGCCTCGCCCACGATGACTCCGGCCGATACGATGGGGAACATGCGGGCGCTCGATGGAATGCAAAAGAGTGCCGGACTCGCTTTTCGCTCTGAATAGTGCGGGGAATCCCGGCAATTTGTCGCGCGTAATTGTGTCGTATTTCCAGGTGTGAGGGGCGTTCCAGGTACATCCACGGTCCATTCCCTGTGCGCAAAGCGGAATGATGGTCATGTCGGGCTCCCAAGGCCCAGACAGCCCATAAAACCCAACCCCAAAAAGCAGAGCCCGATTCCCCAGTCGGGCTACTTCCCTCCTAACAGCACGCGGGGTCGGCTATGCCCGCCGGCCCCGAGCTCCTCTGTCTCTTCTCTGCCGTACCCAACCCAGAAGAGGATCCAAGCGCTCAAAACCAGGATTCCGACGACGGCTTTCAATTCTTGTGGAAACGCCGAGTTAAAGCTGAAGTAGGCTTCAAATGGCGCGGCGATGAGCATCATCACAAAGGCAAGCACCGCCACGGGGCCGGCTTTCTTTGCCATCTCTCCCACCGATCGTATTCGCGTCCTTCTGCCGGGCACCAAAAACGACCAACCCAGCGCGAGCCCCGCGCCTCCTCCTACTAAGAAACCGGTGAGCTCACTCGCGCCATGAGGCACGAGAGAACTCCACAAGAACGGGAGGCGGCCCACGCTATTCATATCATGCGAGAGAGCGCCAATCTGGACCCCCGTTCGCCAATTGATGAGGAGAGTCGTGATTCCTCCGGTGGCGAGACCCGTTCCGGTTTGCATCATCGCCACCCGAGGGTTGTTTGTCGCGTAAAACGACCACATCGCGGTGCTCTCTTGGAACGAGCCTTCATCGAATTCGGTTTCCTTCCAATGGTCGAAAAGCTGTTCTTCTTGGGCTGAGACCAGGAACATCCGGAGGTCAGGGCGTGTGGCAAGACTTGTCCAAGACAAGATGGCCGCCGTGATAAAGATCAAAAAGGACGCAAGGATAAAGTAGCGAAGGGCACGGACGGATTGGGCCACCACCTTGAGCGCGTACTGGAGGGCGGCTCCGATGGGTTTCGTAGGATGTCGATAGACCATCGAATAAGCGCGCACGACCAGAGAATTCAAGAACGTGATCATGCGCAGGTTGGTACTTTCGGTGCGCAGACGAGCCAAATCGGTAGAGGCGGCCCTGTAGAGCCGGACCAACTCCAAGACCTCGGAACTCTGGAGGCTTTTGATGCTGACCTCGGCTTTGTCGCACAGGTACGCGAGCCGTTTCCAGTCCGGTTCGCGACGTTCGACAAATTCCGATTCAATCAGGGGCATTTGGAGGACTTCCACCCAGCATTTGAACTGGATTTACGAGCATTTTGACCCAAAACCTAAACTCGTGGCTGAGTTGTGAGTCAGAATTATTCTGGACGAGTATTTTGCGCCGAGTTTCAATGGCCCAATGGGTGTTAAAACTTCAAAATACTCGGAACACGAGAATATTCTTCGGCGTCAATGGCTCTACGAGAGAGATTCTCTCGCACAATCTGAGCGCATTGGCACAAGACTTGCCATCAGCTTCTTCGCATTCGCTCAGATTTGTTTGGGCGACGGCGAGGAGATTACGTGAGACAAAACGAAAGTTTCGAGTCCATGGACCACGAAGATTCGATACCAAGCTATTTGAGTCGGTTGACACAGGTGCCTCTGTTGACGCACGCTGAGGAAATTGAACTGACAAGCCTGGCTCAACAAGGCGACCAAAACGCGAAAAAGCGGGTCGTCGAAGCGAACATGCGTCTCGTAATCAACATTGCCCGTGCCTATCGAAGCCGCACGGTCTCCCTGGAAGATTTGATCCAAGAAGGGGCGATTGGTCTTATGCATGCCGTCGACCGTTACGATGCTTCGAAAGGATTCCGATTTTCTACCTACGCCACCCACTGGGTTCGGCAGTCCATCGGACGAGCGCTGGATAACAAAGCAAAAGCCATCCGGCTCCCCGCCCACATCACGCACACGCTCCGCAGAATGGAGAAAGAGCGCGGCCGATTGATCCACACCCTTGGCCGTGAACCCAGCTTTAAAGAATTGGCCGAGTCGGTGGATGTCACCGAGGCTCGCCTCAAGAGCATGATCCAGTCCTCTCAAGAGCTCGTGTCGCTCGACATGAAAGTGGGAGAGCGCGACAGCACAACCCTCGGAAGCCTCATTCGAGACGATTCTGCAGGCGACCCCGAATCCAGGGTCTTGGACGCAGAAGTCTCCGATGAACTGAGGAACGTTCTCAACGAACTCTCAGACCGAGAGAGAGTGGTGATGACGGCTCGTCTCAAGATCGAGGTCGGCAGCGAGAACGCCATGCGAGACGAGCTTGCCGAAGAACTTCAGATTTCGAGAGAGAGAATCCGCCAAATCGAGATTCAAGCGATCAAGAAGCTGCGAGTGATTGCTCACCGGCGCCAACTCAAAGAATATTTGAGTTTCTAAGAGAGGCGTCCTGTCACAATAGGGACATGCTCCTTGCGGACATGTCTTGGCCAGAAGTCAGTAACCTAGATCGAGAGATCGTTGTTGTCATTCCTACGGGAAGCATCGAGCAACACGGTCCACATCTTCCTGTCGCCACCGATACGTTGATCGCGACCGCAGTTGCGCAGGCTGTCCATGAGGCTATTCCCACCAAGATCCTTGTGACCCCTACCGTTTTCCTTGGCGCATCGGGCCACCACCTCCCCTTTGCTGGCACCCTCTCGGCGAGCATGGACGGATACACCAGTTCGCTTTTGTCCATCGTGGAGTCTCTGCACGCCCACGGGTTCTTTAAGTTCTTCTTTCTGAACGCCCATGGAGGAAACACCGAACTCAATGGGATCGTCACCCGAATCCTAAAGGAAAAAGATCGGCGGCTGTGGGTGGGACATCGCGGCTATTACTCTTTTATCGAAAAGGAGATCGCCGAAACTCTGGAAGGACCGTTCAAGGTCATTCGCCATGGGTGTGAAGCCGAAACCAGCCTCATGCTTCACTTGTATCCGGACAAGGTTCGCACAGACAAGATTCAAGATGATGGGCTGATTCCCCATCCGCCCGTCGAGGGCATGACCCACATGTACGATGAGGTCACCCAGCGAGGCTCGAATGGGTTCGCGACTCTCGCCACCAAGGAAAAAGGGAAGTATCTCTTCGAGCGAGGCGTAGAAGGCGTTGTGAAGAACCTAGAGACCCTGTTTGGAGGCTATACGCTCCAAGAGGTCCGGCGTTAAGCCCAAAAAATTATGTTGCGCTGGATTCTCTCTCGCTTCGACAAACGTGTTGCCGACGAACTTTATAACCACCGAAAGCTGATTCTCACCGGGTTGCTGTGCAGCGCAGGGGCGGCGAGCATTGCCGGGGGCCTTGTTTGGTTCATCAAACTCACCGTCGCGGCGGTAGAGAACAAAGATCCTGTTCGGCTGTACTGGCTTGCGGCCCTCGTCATCGGCTTGTTCGCGCTCAAGTATTTTCTTACCCGGGGTCAAACCTACTACCTGACCGCCGCGAGCATTCATCTCACCTCGAGCCTTCGCGAAAAGATCCTTCGTAAGCTCCAGCGACTCCCCCTTCGCTATTTCGATTCTCAGCGCTCGGGGAACCTACAAAGCGTCATCACGAATGACGTGAACATGTACACCACTGCGGTGGGGACGGTTCGCGAGGCGATCGATGGGCCGATCAAGATTCTCGGCGGGCTCATCGCCGCGTTCGCCATCCAGCCATTTTTGCTCATGGGGGCGAGCCTCGTCCTTCCCGTGATCTTCCTCGTCATCCAGAACAACGCCAGGAAAATGAAGGCGGACCAAGCGAGGGTCCAAGATGACCTTGGTGATCTCAACGCGTTTACCTCGGAGTCGATCCAAGGGACTCGCACGGTCAAGGTTTTTGGGGCGGAGGAGCTCATGATCGCGAACTTTCTCCAGCGAAACGAGGTGACCGTCATCAGCCAAAAAATGGCGGCGAGGCGCTTTGCCAACCTCAAACCGATGGTGGAGTTTATCGGGGCGTTCGCAATCTCCATCGTTGTCATCATTTGCGCGGTGTTGGTCCAAAGAAATCAACTCGAAGTGAGCGACTTGGCTGCGTTCCTCTTCGCCCTGGACCTCATCAACCAAGGGTTCCGTAACTTGGGATCGATGAAGCAGACCAGAGCCCAGATTCAAGCGGCCGCGGACCGAATCTACTCCGAGGTTCTGGATGTCCCGGACGATGAAGTCCATAGCGGAGCCAATAAGTCTCTCCCCCAAGTCGTCGGAAGGATCGTCTTCGATCAAGTCTCGTTTAGCTATCCCGACGGGACAAAAGCGCTCGATAATGTGAGCTTCACGATCGAAGCCGGAAGCAGCGTTGCCCTCGTGGGGCCAAGTGGAGCAGGGAAGTCCACGATCTCGGATCTCTTGCTCAGAATTCACGACCCAAGTAGCGGGGTCATCACCCTCGATGGGACCGACCTGCGGGAACTGGATATCCATTGGCTCCGGTCGCAAATGGGCGTTGTGCCTCAATCCACTTTCCTCTTTGCGGGCACGCTCGCCGAAAACCTGAAACTCGCAAAGCCCGACGCAACCGATCAAGAGCTCATGCAGGCGACGGAAGCGGCAAACGCCAGCTTTATCGTCAACCTTCCCGCCGGGTTCCAATCGACGGTCGGGGAGCGAGGCGTGAGACTCAGCGGGGGCGAAGCTCAGCGCATCGCCATCGCCCGGGCCATCCTGCGCAACCCCAAGATTCTCATCCTCGATGAAGCCACGAGCAGTCTCGATGCGATGAGTGAGAAGGCGGTTCAGGAGGCTCTCGACGATGTGATGGTCGATCGGAGCACGCTTTTCATTGCCCACCGCCTCACCACTGCGGCACGAGCAAAAAAGATCGTGGTTCTGCGGCACGGGAGGGTCGTGGAGCAGGGGACATTCCAAGAACTCATGGACGCAAAACAAGTCTTTGCCGGAATGTACGAAACCTTCCGCGACGACGGGGCGCCAGTGGAACTCGCATGATCCAGTTTGACGCGCTCACTGCGGGCTACGGAAAAAAGACCGTTCTTCAGGGAGTCACATTTTCTTTGGATTCGAACGGCCCGGTCGCGCTGGTGGGGCCCAATGGAGCCGGGAAATCGACCCTGCTCAAGGTCTTGAGTGGCCAAGTCCAGCCTCAATCGGGGCGGATCAACATTGATGGCGAGGACTTGACGAGCCTGAGCGGAAAAGCGAGGGCGCGCCGGGTGAGTATCGTCCCCCAAGAGGAAACTTCCGTCTTCGAATTCACCTCGAAGGAGGTCGTGTTGATGGGCCGGTATGTGCACAGTTTGACAACCTACGAAACCGCGGAGGACCATGACGCGGTCCTCGCTGCGATGAAACGAGTGGATTGTGAGGAGTTTTCGGGTCGAATGCTCGGTTCGCTTTCGGGAGGCGAAAGGCAGCGCGTCTTGTTTGCTCGGGCACTCGCGCAGGGAGGCGATGTTCTCCTGCTCGATGAGCCGGTGTCCTTTGCCGATCCCAGCCATCAATTAGTGGTCGGGCAGATGGTGAGTGAACTTGCCAAGGAAGGGAAGACAATTCTGGTCGCGACCCACGATCTCAACTGGGCTCTCCGCTGGTGCTCTCATGCGGTGGCTCTCGTCGCGGGGCAAGTTGTCGCTTCGGGGACGGCCGGCGAAGTGCTGAGCCCTGACGTGCTCCGAGAAGTCTTTCATGTCGAGTACCGCCTTGTCCCTGGCGACCCGCCTGGGCTGATGCTGCAATAGCCCCGACGCTTTTCTCTTGAACTGCAAGGTTGAATCATGCTAAAATAGTAGAGATTCCCACCTGCAGTGCCAATCCCCCGGCACGATCTTCCGTAGAGAAGAATGATTGGACGAAGCTCACCATGTTAGAAATTAAGAATTTGCACGCCAAAGTAGAAGACACGACGATCCTGAAAGGTGTCTCCCTTACCGTAAACCCCGGCGAGGTTCATGCCATCATGGGCCCCAACGGATCGGGCAAGTCCACGCTTGCGAGTATTGTCGCGGGCCGAGATGACTATGAGGTCACCGAAGGCGACATCCTGTTCAATGGAGAGAGCATTTTGGAAATGGCTCCCGATGAGCGCGCTCAGGCAGGCCTCTTCCTAGCGTTCCAATATCCGGTCGAGATTCCTGGCGTGAGCAATCTCTACTTCTTGCGACAAGCCTTCAACTCGATTCAGAAGGCGAAGGGCGAGCCCGAAATGGACGCCTTGAAGTTTATGAACTATGCGAAGGAGAAGGCCAAGCTCCTTGGACTTGATCCTAGTTTCTTCACCCGAGGCGTGAACGAAGGATTCTCTGGTGGAGAGAAGAAGCGCAACGAAATCTTCCAGATGGCTGTGCTCAACCCCACGATGTGCGTGCTGGACGAAACGGATTCCGGGCTTGACATCGATGCTCTGCGATCTGTCTCCGAGGGCGTGAACGCTCTGCGAGCAAACGAGCGAGGTTTCCTCGTGATCACTCACTATCAGCGGCTTCTCGATCACATCGTCCCAGACTTTGTCCACATACTCGTGGACGGCCGCATAGTGAAGACAGGCGACAAGTCGCTTGCCCTTGAGCTAGAAGCGAAAGGCTACGGTTGGGTCGAAGAAGAACTTGCTGCAGGAGCTCGCTGAACCCGGTCATGAGTCAAGTTATGGATCGCACCGATATGCCGCTTGGCGGCTTTTTGGCCGAAGTGGAGGGCTTTGAAAGCCTTCAGACGCTTCGAGAAAAAGCTCTTCAAGACCACCTCTCGTTGGGAATCCCGACGACTAAGGACGAGGAGTGGAAGTACACCAGCCTCCGAAATCTGACTGAGCAGTACTTCACCCAATCGGGTCGGCTGCCCGTCACCGAAGAGCAAATGCTTCACTTCGCCTACGGCGATCTTGAGCAGATTCGCATCGTCTTCATCAACGGGCATTACGACGAGGGCCTGACAAACTCGCTGAGCCATGTTCCCGGGCTGACCATCAAGACGCTGCAATGCGCGGCCGACACCGCTCCTCATCTCCTTGAGAACCTCGGAAAGCACACGAAGACCGAAGAGTTCACGTTCGGGGCTCTCAATACGGCGAAGTTCTCCGATGGTGTCGTAATTCATTTGGCGAAGAACACCGTGGTGGACACGCCGATCCATGTTCTCAATTTGACGACAGCCGACGTGAACAACGCCACTGGCGTGAGCATGCCACGCATCCTCGTTTTGGCCGAATCTGGCTCTAAGGCGACGCTCGTGGAATCCTACGGCTCGGTGGGGAAGGGTGCGACCTTCTCGAACGCCGTGGTGGAAGTTGTGGTGGAGCCCAATGCTTGGGTGGAACACGTGAAGGTGACCCGAGAGTCGTTAGATTCGACTCACATCGGCCTCACGAACGTGATGCAAGAGCGAGACAGCACGTATCTGCACTACAACGTCATCCTCGGAGGAAAGCTCACCCGAAACGATATCAACATCTTCCTCAATGGGTCGAATGTGCACACGCGGATGGATGGAGTCACCATTTTGGATGGCAATCAGCACGCGGACAACCACACTCGGCTGGACCACGCCTATCCGCACTGCGACAGCTTCGAAGTGTACAAGCACGTTCTGGATGGGGAGTCGACAGGAGTCTTCAATGGCAAGATCTATGTCCACCAGGATGCGCAGAAGACCGACGCCAAGCAGACCAACCAAACACTGCTCATGTCGCCCACCGCGACAATCAATTCGAAGCCGCAGCTAGAGATCTACGCAGATGACGTGAAGTGTACGCACGGGGCGACCGTGGGGAACCTTGACCAAATGCCCCTCTTCTATCTGCAGAGTCGAGGCATTCCAAAGCGACGGGCGGAAGCGATCATGGTCTACGCCTTTGCGGCAGAAGTGCTGGAGAGGATCTCGAACGAGGATCTTCGCGCTCGGTTGGAAGAACTCCTCTACGACAAGCTCGACGTCGAGAATCAAGCATAAAAAAAGTGCCCGGACCTTTCGGCCCGGGCCACTATGCTTCTTGTCGTTACAGCATGGGTACATAGATATACTGCATGACCGGGGCCAGAGTTACCGCAATCGCTTGTCCCTATGTTGGTTCCTCAAATGCAACAATCGTTCAAGGTTTGAGTTGAATTGAAATGAATAGGTATAGCTGTGAAAGCTATACCTATTCGTGGTTTTAGAGGGATCTTCCTTACGATTTTCGTCGGCGCTTGAACGCAGCCAATCCTGCCGCCAGTGCGACTAAGGTCCCGGGCTCAGGCACGGCTTCCACTCCGAAGTAGTAGGTCGCGTCTTCGCTGGAACGAAGGATGGAGTTGCCGCCACCCAGATCTTCGTACAGACTTGCTTGGACAGTCAGTTTGTGAATTCCAGTAGTGGAGAACGTCCAGTTGAAGTGGTTCTCTCCACCCAGGATGCCAAGGACGAGGTCGCTGGAATCGAAACCATTTGCGGTATCGAACCACTTGACCGGACCTGTATCGCCGAGTGAGTAGCCGGACATCGACCCTGGCCCTTCATAGCCCTTGACCGAGAGCGTGAGCCACTTCGCGGCGCCGGTTGCTCGTGGGTCAGACGGCGTGTAGGTGAGCCACATGGGGTCGTTCGCGTCCCACTCCTCGAGGCCAAGGCCAAGGAACGGGAGGCTCGGATCTTCGACTTCTGGCAGTGTCCAGATGTCGGCCCCCGAAGCAACTCCAGTGAAGTCCCACTCGGAACCAGCAGGGCGAGCCCCCTTTGCCGAGCTTCCCACATAGATGAGAGCTTCGTTGGGCTCGAAGTGGCCAAGGGACTCGTTGTGGAGCCCAAGATGGATTTCTCCACCTTCATATTCGGGCTCAATGTCTGTGTGCTCGTTGTAGATGATCGTTTGAGCACTTGCAAGCGAAGCGACGATACTGAATCCGGCTAACGCCAGAATTTTGCAATTGAGTTTCATGTTGTGTACCTTTCCTAATGAAGAATAGTGATTGAGAAAATGTCAGGCTTGGCCCGTAAGATTGTACGAATCGCTCAGGATGAAATAATCCAGAAGATCCACTGAGAGATCGCCGTTCAGATCGGCAACGTCGAGGAATGACGGGTCGCCTGCCGCAGTGTTGTAGGCGTCACTGAGGTCGAAGTAGTCGAGGAGATCGACCGAGTCATCTCCATTGATGTCCCCGTTCACAAAGGACAGATTTTGATTGAGGAGTCCATTTTGGTCGAAGGCAGCCACCGGAATGACCTTGGAGAGCCCCGTTCGAGGCTTGAGAATGACTTCCAAGTTTCCTCGCTCGGCCGTTGTCATCGCAAAACGTCCTCGGTTGGGGGCCCAGCCTGTTGTCGTCATGATGGGTTGAGACCTTTCATCGACAATATTGCCGCTCTTTCGAATCTGCAAGCGCATGGTCCGAGTCGAAAGATCACCCTCAAACGATTGCAGTGTGAATTCACCGGCCACGGGGGCGGGATCGACTTCGATGCCGAAGTGGATGGAATACACGTCTCCCGGAGTGAAGGCTCCAAGAGTGGCGCCGTTGCCATCGTTCAAGAAGACGTTCGATCGGACTTGGACGTCGTAGCACCCGGTGTGGGTAAACGCCCAGTTGAAGTGGCTATGCCCTCCAGCGAGGAGCCAAACGGAGTCAGAAGCGGAGAGGCCGTCTGTCGAGTTGAAAAAGACTTTGGGTCCGCCAACAGCGGCTTGCCATGTGGAGACGAGGCCTGGACCGGTCACCTGGTGGAGCTGGAATCGCACCCAGGGCCCTACACCCGTGACACGCCCGGCACTTTCCGTGGTCGGATCATAGCTGTCGACGGTGCCCGAAGACACTCCATAGGCCGCTAATCCGAGGAAAAGGATCTGGGCGACTTGCCCCTGAGGAATCCGCCAATAGTTCTCTCCAGGATTGACCCCAATGAACCCAAATCCGTCCGTGGAGGTTCGAACCCTCTTCGCATTTGAGCCCAGAACCATCATGCCTTGGGGGCCAGGAATGAGAGCCGCGCTGGCATCATCTCGAACGGCCACGGACGGAGGAGTTCCGACGGCAAAGGATGCCGAGACATCCACGTGCTCATTTCGAAAGACCGTCACTTGCGCCAGAGCGAATGTTGTGGAGCACAGAAGCAGGGCTGAAAAAACATTCTTCATGAGGATTACTCTGTGGGCGGTTTGGCGAAGTCGATGCCGGCCGCCGCGTAGCCTTTCACTTTCCCAGCAGGCCAGGACTTCACGTGTGTGTCCAAGAACAGGTAGTTCGCTTGGCCCTCGGTGTCGTCGCGACGTCGTCCGCCGTGTCGACTCGGGCAAATGTCATCGATAATCCGGTTCCAGGCGACTTGCGGGCCATTGGCGAACCAAAACCGGCTATGGGTGTGGTCGTCCGACCAACTAAAGTTCACTTCGCCGGGCTTGGGATCAGCGGTGGTAAAAACTGAATGCGTCGCTGAAACCTGAGGGAAGCTACTCAACGTAGGCATCGCGAGGTACTCAAACGTGTCCGGATCAGTCTCGGGAACACTGACCCACTCGTTGAGCTTGTAGCTCGATCCATTTTCTGCCAAACGGCGTGCCCCAAAGGGGTCGCTTGGGCAGATCCGGATCTCATCGACGTTTCCAACGTAGCGCTTTAGCGTGAAAATCCAGCTTGCCGCTTGGCTCGTCTCGATGTGCGTGGTGCCGGGTAGCGTGTCGTCGTATTCATCGGCGTACAGCACGAGAGCGGTTCCAATCTGCTTGAGATTGTTTGCGCAGCCAGTCTTTTTCGCGGCGGTCTTTGCTTGGGCGAAAACAGGGAAGAGAATCGCCGCCAAGATCGCGATGATCGCAATCACCACCAACAGCTCAATCAACGTAAAGGCCTTGCGGAATCCCAAAGTGCCTTTATAATACACTAAAAGTCAAAGAGTTGCAATAGTAAGAAATTAGGATTTGAGGAAGGTTCGAGTTTCTCCGTCCCAGTCAGTGTAGCCCTCACTGTCCAGCCATTCCAGAAGCGGTACCGCGTACTTTCTTGTGGTTTTCAGTGCATCTTTGAATTCAGACACTTCCAGTTTTCTCTTCGAGTGAAGGACCTTCGCCACGGAGACGACTTTCTCCAAGGTCTCTGGAAGATAATAAAATCCTGGTCCGACGAGCTTGACTTTGCCCATTCGCACCGCCAAAACCAAGATATCATCGATCGCTTGTTTGGGTACCTCGAGCAGTGCCGCAAGTTCCTTTACCGAAGGAGCATTGACTCCCTTCATGGAAAGCTTTTGCTCCACCTTTTTCAAGAGGGCCTGTTGTCGAGGATTGATCTTTTGCTGAAACTCGGTGAGCGCAAATCCTGTCCCTACCCGGCGGCAGAGCCCTCTTCCGGCCAGCGCTCTGAGCAAGCGATCGAGGGCGTAATCAGGGATGTGATAGGCGAGCTTGGGCCCGAGTTCTGCGAGCGAAATGCCGGGGTGCGTGGGGTGAGATCGGTGGAGCGTCTTCATCTTTTCAAGGCAATCATCCTTGAACATCTCGAACTGACCGGGGGCCATCCACCACCCCCCGAATCCCAGGAGTTCGCCGGAGTCACGCAGGGTCGCGAAAACATCTCCGAGGTCCTGCTTGGTTTGGCCCATCGCCTTGCAGATGGCCCCCGTTCCTCGTCCGCACCGACTATCCACCACAAACACCACGATGTCTGTTTGCATAGCGCGAGGGTCAAATCGCTTCTTCGGCCTTGGCTCTTGCGGAGCGGCATCCCGATTTGAATCTCGATACGGCTTGTAGGGTCGATCAGTTTGAGGTTTAGGTTGGAATCGGCGCAATTTCGAGCATCTCCATTTCGCCGTCTTGGCAAATCCAGAGCTCAAAGGCCCCGGCGACGCATGCGGCTCCATAGCGTCCTTCATGATCCATCGCGAGAACGACCGACGGAAGATACAGCATGTCGGGCTGCCGTCGAATCAGGTGGCGAATCGTTGCTTCACAGGCTTCTTGGGCAGAGGACCCGTGTCGCATCGCCTCGGTCGTCCGAAAGGCCGCGACTTCGCGCCACAGCGCCTCCCCAAAACCGGTGGCGGCGGCGCAACCTACCTCATCGTCGGCGTAGATACCGGCCCCGATGATAGGTGAATCGCCCACTCTGCCAGGGAGCTTGAAGGGCATTCCGCTCGTGCTGCTGGCGGCAACAACGTGGCCCGGTTCTTCCCAGCCGAGCATAGAAATCGTGTCCCCGACCTTGTCGGTAGTGGCGTGGACGTACTGCGGAATCGTCGTCCCATTCTCGATCCAATCTTTGTAGCGGCTTCGAGAGTCTTCGGTGTGCAGATCCCTTCGCGCCATCCCCTTTTGAATCGCAAACTCTTCGGCCTCGGAGCCGGCGAGCATGCAATGCGTGGTCTCGTCCATCACCCATCGGGCCACGTGGATGACCGGGCAAATGTCTTTCATCGCACAGACCGCTCCGGATTTGAGAGTCGTGCCATCCATGATGCTTGCATCCAGTTCAATATCTCCCGCCGCATTCGGAACGCTTCCCAACCCAATCGCGATCAACTCGGGGTCGAGTTCTGCGGTCGCAAGTCCGTTGACGAGTGAATCTAAGAGGGAACCCCCACCGCGTCGCATTTCCCAGGCGGCGCGAATGGCTACTTCACCTGGTTTGCGCCAGGTAGACAAAATCGTGGTCTTCATTGACAGACACTAGGGTACCGTTGAACGGACCCCCTATTCGCGGCGCGTCGGTCGCATGGGGCCGAAAAGCGCGACGTTTGCTTCGGGGGCTAAGAGAGCCTGAAACTCCTCCACTTGGCGATTCGCTTCAGATTCAAACTGGAATGTTCCGGAGATCTCCCCTTGCCAGATGGTCTCAACCACCCAGCGAGGGACAGGAAGAAAGACGATTCGCTCGGGGGCGGGCACGGTGACAGACAACATTTCCGTAGCTTGCCCACTGGCCATGTAGATGAATTCGAGCTCGACGCGGTCGGGAAAGTAGGTGGCCGTCCCAATTTTCGGGGGCGTGTTGAGAGCGCGACATTTCGCGAGGGCCTCTTCGCTCCAAGACCCGACTCCAGGGCTTTCTAGGTTCAACAAGCGGTCTAAAATCGTCCGCTTGTGGGTCGCCACGAATTCATTGAGATTCACTCCCCCATTGTACTAGACCCCGGTAATTGTGCCCGGATTGAACCTGTCCTGGTAATTTTGCATACGGTATTTCTCCCCGAAACATTCAAAACCTTCGTCGAGATCTAGTCAGGATGACGCGCCGAGCCGACCAGCGAGGCAATCGATTTCGAATCGACAACATGCGAGCCGAACACTCGCAGCAATCACGGAGGATCTAGCAAAAATGTTTCGAATCAATACTAACGTTCAAGCAATGAGCGCTTTGCGCAGTCTGTCGGGAACGGCTTCACAAGCCCAAACCGCAATGTCCCGACTCTCGAGCGGTCTACGCATCAACTCTGGTGCGGACGATCCTGCCGGTCTCCAGATTTCTGAAGGCTTTAAGGCTCAAATCGGTGGTTTGGACCAAGCTCTGCGAAACAGCCAAGACGCAATGAACTTTGCCAAGACGGCAGAGGGTGCGCTTGGAGAAGTGAGCTCGCTGTTGAACGACGCTCGTTCCCTTGCACTTGCAAACTCGAACGATGCGACTCTCTCGGCAACTCAAAAAGCGGCGAACCAACAACAGCTGACTTCGATCATGGCTTCGATCGACCGAATTTCGACAAACACGCAATACGGTTCGAAGAAACTCCTTGATGGAAGTGCTGGTGTTTCGGCTGCGATCGTAACTTCGACTCGAGTCGGCGCAATCCAACTCGGTGGTCAAGTTGGAACGAATACGCTCAGCACAAACGGTACTTTGACGCTTACCACGGTAGGTACAGCAGCAAAGGCAACCGTTACAGGTGCTGCAGTGACGGCGGGTACCGCGGTCGGTGCTTCGGGCAACCTGACAATCAATGGTACGACGTTTGCCGTGACGGCAAGCATGACCAACCAAGAGATGATTGACTCGATCAACGCAAAGTCGGCGACGACTGGCGTTGCAGCCTCGATCTCTGGCGGTAACTTTACGCTGACGGCAACCAAGTACGGTGCGAATGGGAACAACATCCAAGTCACGAACGATGTCGCTGGTATCGGCTTTGCCGCTGCTGGTACTCGAAACCTGGCTTCGGGTGCCAACATCACCTCGCTCACCGCAACGGGTTCATGGGCTGGCTTCACAGCCACAACATACACCGCAGATGCTAACGACCAAAATACTTGGCGAGACTCGTCCGGTAACGTCGTGAAGCTGACAGACGCCGCGCTGGCAACCGCTGGTGCAGCGACGATTGCGGTCACTGCCGGTAGTGCTCAGTTCCAAATCGGTGCGAATAGTGGTCAAACGGCAAGCCTTTCGCTGGCTAGTGCAGCCACAGGGACGCTTGGACTTTCGAGCCTCGACATTCAGTCGACATCGGGAGCCTCTGCCGCTCTTGCCGCGATTGATACGGCCATTGCGACTGTATCGTCCAACCGAGGTTCTATTGGTAACTTCGTCCGAAACGTCATCGAGTCGAACTCTCGTTCGCTTAGTGTCGCTCGGGAAAATCTGACGGCTGCGAACAGCTCGATCCGAGACGCAGACGTCGCCGAAGAAATGACAAGGTTCACGCAGCTTCAGATCATGCAACAGTCTGGTCTGTCGATGTTGGCCCAGGCCAACAGCCAATCCCAGTCGGTTTTGGCTCTTCTGCGAGGATAACGACAACAACTTCTCAACGCCGCCAAGCCGAGAAAACCCGGGTTCCTTCTTTCGAAGGGCCCGGGTCTCAATTTTTGAGTTGATGCCATTCGAGCAACGATTCCGCCAACTGGTCCGAGGCCCAGGCGTTTCCTAACCGAGTTGACTTCTGGCGCGACTCAATTCGTAGAAGGCACCCGCCGGATGCATCCACGGGCCATATCTCAATCCAGCTACCGAGGCCAAACCAGCTCAGGGCATGGCGCTTTCGCACGACTCGCCCAATCTCGCTCCGCTTCAATTGGATGGCGAGGGAATCGCCCACAAACTCTAACTCGTCTGGTTTTCGGATGAGCAACCCGACATCCTCATGGAGATCCCACGGACTCTTGTAGGAAGGTGTCGAGACTCCCACAAAGCTCCAGGGCGAGTCGATGACCCCATGCGAGCGAGCAAAGACTCGTGCCAATTCGTTTCTCATCGGCGTATTGGCGAGTTGGCTGAGGAGGGCAGTGGCAAACCACCAGATGAGGGGAAAACATGCGGCAAGCACCATCACGGTTTGACTCACGCCTTGGCGGTACGCCAACCCCACCACGACACTCATGTACATAGCCATGGCGATTCCTGGGAACCATGTTCCCGATCGCTGTCTGCGCGGGGTCCAAATCTTTGGCTTGCCTGGTGTTGTCATTTTGGTCGAGATTCAAGACGTATCAAGCGCTGCAGAAAGCCCAACGTAGGGGCTAACAATACGGCAGAAACGAGCATCGCATCGCGAATACTCCTCACATTTCCTATGTAACCGATTCCGGGTCCGCCGGCGATCTCGCCGAAGCTATGAGCTTGCCCTTCGAACGAGAGAATCGTCGCGCGCTTCTCGCTCGGCGCGTAGAGGTTGATCCAGGCTTTCATGCAAGGGTCGATGGTGCGTCGAATCACCCGAACAACCACGAACAGGCCGATGGTGATCCAGGCGGTGGGGGCGATGCCAAACAGCGCCACTCCGATGATCAGTGCCGCCGTGAGGGTCAGGAGAATGCGACCGATGCGCTTGCCATCCTCCATATCGATGTTTTGCCGGATCCAGTTTTGGGAGAAGTAGGCGAGAATGAGGCTGGTCATGCTAAAGACCGCCCACCACGTATCCACCGGGAACCACGATGCGGCCGGAAGCGTGGTGATGTTGAGAATGTGCTTCTGGCCCATTCGATCGAACCCTTCGCTCGCGAGCCCGTAAAGGACGCTCACCGCGAGGATGGAAAGGAGGATGACGGAAGACCGCGTCGTGGTCCAACCTTCTCGGAAATCGCTCCAGAACGAGCGCTCATGAGTGGAGCGATGGAAGCCCTTCTCGGTCATGGTGAACCATGCAACAGTCGTGAGGACAAAGAACCCAATCCCGGAGACGATGATGACAAAGGGGCGTGAGACATGAAGAAGCGGCCACATGGTGAGCGCCCCCAATATTCTCCCGATGATCTCGGTCTGACTTCCACGGATGAAAACCGATCCGGCGGATTCATGGGGGATTGTTCCGTGGGAAATCTCGTCGGCAATCCACGCCTCTCTTGCCCCTGAAATGAAAGTTTCTCCAAGGCCAAGCAGAAGCTGAGCCCCGACGACCACGGTGACAATCGGCCATAGACCTTGGACGAGGATGGCGGTGCCCACGACAAAGAATCCAAGAGTGATGCTTAGTTTTCGACTGTACAAGTCGGCGACAACCCCGGTGGGGACTTCGCAGAGCATGATGGCGACCTCGTAGAGGGTGCCCATAAGGACCAACTGCAAGGGCTGAAAACCGATGTCCTTAATCTGGAACACGGCCATGATGGTCCAATACATCATGAAAAAGAAGCCCTCCATGAACCGAATGGAGTAGTAGGTTCTTTGCGGGCTCGGTTGCATTCCGATCAGTCTACAACTTCTGATCGGAGCGGGATGGTTACCGGTTCAGAGTCGACGCCATGGAAGGACTCGTCGCTTGGACATATTCTTCCGGTTCGGCCTTTGGTGCAAAAGGCGAATAGAAGAACCCAGCGAGAGCCGCCCATCCGATCAATGTGACTGCGATGCAGAAAACTCGAGCAAATCGGGCGACCCGGAGTTGTGCGGCCTCGCTGATGGTGATGCCCCAGCGGATGCAGAAGTTCCAGATGCCGTAGCTGAGGTGATAAGCGCTTGCCGCGACCCCAAGAATGTAGAAAACGAGGACGCCGTAGTTCAGCGCGCTGAGCTTTGCCGCCCAGTTTTGGTAGTGGATGGTGGATTCGGGACCACTGACAGAGTTCGCAACCGAAGTTGTCGCCATGTGATAGACGAGGAACAGGAAAATGAAAATCCCGGACCATCGCTGCCAAAGGTAGTAGCTGTTTTCGCGGTACTTCTTTGCGGCAGGCGCGGTGTACGGAGACATGCGGTTTACGATGAAAAGACCGTAAATGGCGTGGAAGAAGAGAGGAATCCAGATCAGCCCGTATTTGAGGCCAAAGAGGAAGTGTTTCGGCATCCCCTCGAAAAATCCAATGACCGCGTTGAATTTTGTGGGTCCCGCAAGCGCGAAGCTATTCAGCGTGAGGTGCTGGACCATGTAGAAGCCCACAGGAATGATCCCGGTGAGGGAGTGGACTTTATGCCAAAAATAGCTTTCTTTCGCTGCCATGTTGAAGCTATTCCCGATGGTACCTTCTTCCTCAAAACTGTGCGATGCACTACACTTTGAAAAAGAATGCTTGAGGCTTACCCGCTCGTCTTAAAACCGACCCCGTGCCATCGCCTAGATCGGCTGAGCGAAGCTGTGGGGTGCGATCTTTGGATCAAGCGAGATGATCTCACCGGTTTCGCTGCGGGAGGCAATAAGGGTCGCAAACTTGAGTACATCTTGAGCCAAGCCCTGAGAGACAACGTGACGACGCTCGTCACATGCGGGGCCACCGAGTCCAATTTCATTCGGCATTTGGGCGTGGCCGGGGCGATGGCAGGCCTTCGAGTGGTGGCGGTGACCATGGATCACCCTTACGAGGAAGGGTTCAAAGTGGCCGCTCCTGTGAAACATCGACCCGCGAACCAGATTATCAACCGGCTTGCCGGAGTCGAGCATGTGCATCTCCCCGATGGATCGTGGGACGAATTGTTTGAGAAAACTCGCGAAGTTGCAGACTCTCTCAGCGGGAAAGTGCTTAATATTCCGATCGGCGGGAGCAGTGGTTGGGGAGGGTACGCCTTCTATCAGGCTGCCCAAGAGGTGCCGGGCTTTGACCACATCGTATGCCCCACCAGCAGCGGGAGTACGCACGCTGGGCTCCAAACCTTCTTCTTGGGCTCCAAAACGAAAGTCACCGGGATCGCCTGTGATCCGGAGCCCGCTCTCATGGAGGATATCTTAGAGGTGGCAAGTCAACTCGCCGAGATTCTGTCGCGCCCTCCGCTCACCGCGGAGGACCTTGATCTCCGACGAGAGTTTGTGGGGCCCGGGTACGGAATCCCGTCAGAAGCGGGGAATCTCGCCATTCAAAGACTGCTGAGAATGGAAGGAATTCTTCTCGATCCTGTGTATTCAGGCAAGGCATTTTCCGGACTGCTCGCGATGATCGCCGCGGGCGAGTGCGAGGGGAGCAAGACCCTCTTCTGGCATACCGGCGGGCTTCCCGCCGTGTTCTCGCAACTCTAATTCGCCACGCTACGCGATGACCACACGGACGGCTCAATTTCGACGTTCGCCTTGGTGACCGCCATTCGAACGAAGCCGAATGCGAAGAAGGCGATGGCGAGTCCCGCCATGATTCTCGCCCAGATGGGGCCATCCGTATTAAAGTATTGCTTGGTGGCAAATCCGTAGAGACAAGCGAGCGCAGACAGGCCCCAAAGCACGAATAAAACGGGGCCGAACGGGTGGACGCGGAATGCGTCGAAAAGGTGACCATGCCCCATGTGGGTGAAACTCGTGGTCAATCCGCAGCCCGGACACGGCCTTTGCGAAAGCAGGACACTCGGGCACGGGGGTAACCCGAGTTGTTGATGGGTGCCGTGTCCATGTTCGCTCGGAGAAAGGACCATGGCGACACCGGCAACGAAAAGCCAAGAGAGGCCCCAAAGAAGATGCCCCACAAGCTTCTTTCGGCTCTGGACAGGCCGGAAGAAGAGCCAGGTTCGAAGCCAGTTTTTCACAGACACGTTATTCTGCCGGAATGACGAGGACGGGTTGCAGTTGAGGCCCCATCACCTTCGCGACCGCAATGACACCCTCGGCGTCGGTGGTGAGCATGGCGAATTCGCTGGAGGAGCCGGTTCTCTCAATGACCGGTTGACCGTTCCTCACAACTTTCAGTTGAGTTTCGGTGAGCCGAACCATCGGCCACTCTTGCAGAGCATCACTCAACGGGATCAAGGACGATTCACTCACATCATCCGTCAAGCTAGCTTGTTCTAGCGTGAACCGTCCCACGCTCGTGCGAACGAGTGACGCAAGGTAGGCTCCGCAACCGACTGCCTGGCCGATATCGTGCGCCAAGGTGCGGACATACGTGCCTCCCGAGCACTCCACACGGAACCAGCACTTGTCTGGTTGATCGAACCGAATATCGAACCCGTGGATCTCAATAGTCCGTGGCTCCCGGTCAATTTCTTCGCCTTCGCGAGCCATTTTGTAGAGGGGTTTGCCTCCAATTTTCACCGCCGAAAACATGGGAGGGATTTGCTGGATGGTGCCCACGAATTGCGGAATGACCTCAAGGACACGAGATTCGAGATCGTCGGGAACGGGCGCAGTGGAGGTCACTTCGCCTTCACGATCCTGGGTATTCCTTGTCTCCCCGAACTGGATTTCGCCCTCGTACACCTTAGGTTCGAGGTGGAGGAAGTTTAGAAACCGAGTGGCATGGCCCACGGCCATGACAAGCAGTCCGGTTGCTTGAGGGTCCAACGTGCCCGAGTGACCGATTCGGCGTGTTCCGAGCTTCCGGCGCAGTCGATTGACCACGTCGTGAGAGGTCATTCCCTCTTCCTTGTGGATTAAGAGGATGCCACGCATTGATGAAGGACTCGAATGAGGTCTTGGGTCGCGGTCTCGATATCGGTTTCGAAGGTCACGCCGGCCGCGTTTCGGTGGCCGCCGCCTCCAAACTCCCTCGCTGCCGCCGCGACGTCATAGGGTTCGCGCGAGCGCAGGCTTGCGCGAACCTTGCGATCCAGACTTGGCTGACGAATGAGCGCCGCCACTTGCACGGTTTGAATGGCAAGGAGTTCGTTGACAATTCCTTCCGTGTTTTGTTCGAGGGCTCCGGTCTCGTCAAAGGCAGACGCGCCGAGGACACTCCAAGCGACTTTCCCATCCGGGCTCAGCTGCATGTTGTTCAAGGCCCGGCCCAGGAGCCTCACTCCGGCAAGGGGCTTCTTTCCATAAACCTCTTCGCCGATCTGCACGAGATTTCCACCTTCGTGCAACAGTTCCGCGGTCATGTGGAGAGCTTCCTCGGTGGTATTTCGGTATCGGAAACTTCCGGTGTCGGTGACGATCCCCGCCATGAGGCAGGTGGCAATAGAGGGGTTCATCGCGACCCCGATTTCCTTTAGAATTCGGTACAGAATCACCGCGGTGGCGGGCGCCTCAACGTCGACGATCCTGAGATCACCGGGTTCTTCGTGAGGAATGTGGTGGTCGATCACCACGAGCTTTTTGCAAGTCGAAAAGAAGGGTTCCGCTCGACCCAATCGGTGCATGGCGTCCAAATCGAGAACGATTCCGAGGTCGTGTTCTCGAGTCGGTTCAGGGCGCAACCGATCGACGCCGGGAAGAAACCGAAGGTTATGAGGAGCGTCGTTGTTGTTGATCAGTTCGTGACTCACGCCAAGCTGATCAAGCGCATGACACAGGGCGAGCGCCGACCCAAGAGCGTCCCCATCTGGATTCAAATGAGTGCTCACCAAAACCGAGGATGCACTCTTGACGAACCCTGCAAACGCGGCACTTGCCTCCTTGAACTCCACCATCAGGGGTCAAGGATACCTAGGTTGGACAAGCCCGACCCGTTCCGCTAAATCTGAGGTGAAGAGGTGATCTGGGTCCCAACGCCTCTTTGCGTCGAGAAAACGCTCTCGCTTTTCCACCGGCCACATGGTCTCAAATTGGTCCGCTGTCAGAGTCGAATCCTTCGCCCAATAGAACTGTCCGCCCCCTTGCACCACGACTTCCTGCATCTCTTCTGCCATGTCGAGGGTGTTCGGGGTGGCCGGGAAATCCATCGCTAAGGAGAACCCATCAAGCGCATATCCCCACGGACTTGGGTCTGCCCGGTGCCTCTTTACGACGGCCAGTGTGCTCTCCGCTTTTCGAACTTGCTGAATCTTCGACATCGCCTCGAAGACCTCTTCGGCGGTCAACAAAGGCACGAAAGGCTGAATCTGGATGAACCCGGTGCGGCCGTACATTGTTTCCCAACCGGGAACGTAGTCGAGCAAGAAACTGAACTCGACGAGAGATTGACGAAACGTCGAGTTGTCTTTGGCGAGATGCCATTTTGCCGAGTTCATGAGACGCCGCATCGGCCGGCTTTGAAAGAGCCTCAAAACCTTGGGGATCATGGACTTGGGGAACCCAAAGATCGTGGCGGGAAGTTCTTGGTCATCCACCGAAAGCCCCTCGCCCCCGCCGACAGGATCGCCGCTGTGGAGAACGGCTCGCCCTAAAGGGCGAGAGAACATATCGACCCAGCCCACGGCGTACTCACTGGCTTGGGCCAACGCATCGAGACTGGCGAGCGTCTCGGGCCAAGATCGTGTCTTGTATGAGGTCACGCTCAAATCTCCCGACTCGATCTTTTTGAGCTGAAGGGTCACATGGGTGATGACGCCGAGGAGCCCCCCTGAACCCGGGATTTCGCAAAATTCTTCTTTGTCCCGAGTCATGAGATGGTCGGCGAGCGCCCCATCCACCATTCGATAGGAAACCACGTGCTCCGCGAAGGACCCTGCCTTCCAGTGATTCTTCCCATGGACGTTCATGGAGAGGGCTCCGCCGAGGGTGATGTGCATGGTGCCGGTCACCACAGGGGGCCACCATCCGCTTCCGAGGGTCGCTCGCCACAACTCGGCCAAAGTCATGCCCGCCTCGCACTCAATGAGCCCGGTCTCCTCGTCGAAATGGACCACCCGGTTCATCGGAGTGAGATCGAGAACCACCCCTTCTTGAAGCGTAGCCACGTCGCCATAGCCACGCCCCTTGCCCCGAGAAATCACTCGTCGACCCGAACGTTTCGCGAGATCAAGCGCGACAAGAACATCATCAACGTTGTTTGCCGATATCAAATAGCCATCTGCGGGAGAAACTCCCCCGAAGCCGGTGATTCGACGAATGGCATAAGGATCGAGCATCTAAATCTTGAGCTTTCGAAACAGGAACCGGGGAATATGGCGGATGACCCAGAAGATCACGGCGTGCACCGGCGACACGTAATGGGCGCCCGTTTTGTACCCGAGATGAACGCACCGCTCGGCAACCTGTCGGGTATCGGCGAGTTTTACGCCCTCGAGGTGATCGGTCATTTCGCTTTGCGTGGGGCCCGGCTTGACCAAAGAAACCGTGCCTTGGGTGCCGGAGAGCCGGACCTCGAGAGACTCCATATAGCTCTCCAAGAATGCCTTGGAGGCGTTATAGACGGGCTGGCCTCCCCGGCCCCGGTCTCCGGCCACGCTCCCAATGGCGATCAAGGCCCCAAAGCCCGTTTCCTGAATTCGGATCGCCCCTTGGTTGAGCCACGCGACCGCGCCCTCGATGTTCGTCCCGATCATGAGGTGGTCCTTTTCGGTGGAAAATTCTTCCGGCCCGACTTCGGGCATGGCTCCAGCACAGTAATAGAGCCTCGAAAATCCGCCCAAATCTCTCGTGACGGTCTGAAAAAGCTCTGGCACCTTCTCGATTTCCGTCACATCGTGGACGTATCCGCGAATGGCCTCGCTGTGCTCTGCTTCAAGCTCTTTCAAACGGTCTTCACGCCGCCCAAGAACAGCAACCACGTCCCCTCGTTCGGCATGGATTCGAGCGATTTCTCGACCAATACCGCTTGTGCCTCCGATGACCAAGATGGGTTCTTTCATGGGCGCGCCTCGAGCAGAGGAATGGTCCAACCGCTCATGACAAAGAGCGAGAGACCCACAAAGAGTAAGAAACAACAAATCATATGGATATCGGTAAACAAAACGGTCTCTGGCTCTTCACCCTGACCCGAATGGAACGCAATGAGGACATAGCGAACCACGGCGTAAAGCACCACGGGCACCGTGACCAAGAGCGCGGGATGGGCTTTTGCCGTCGGGCTTTCGATGGCATAAATCCCATACGACATGATCGCCAAAACGGCTCCCATGAGCATCATGCCGTCAAGGGCGGGACGGGAATAGGTGGAGAGGGCGGCTCTCGTTTGCCCTGAGCCCTCGGTAGCGATAAATTCTTGACGGCGCTTCACGACCGCCACTAAGAAGGCAAGAGTTCCCGTACAAAAGAGCAGCCAAGGGGAGATGTAAACGTCGAGGGCAAGGGCTCCCATGGCGGCTCTCTGGACAAAGAGCATCGAAATCGTCAAAACGTCGAGACCGGCGATACGCTTCAGACCCAGGTTGTAGGCAATCTGCCCTCCAAGAAAAACGGCCATGCCTCCCGTGAGATTCGTGAAGAGACTGATGGAGATCGCACCTGCCAACAGAAGCATCGCGAGCCCGCCTGCTGTCGACTTTGCAACGAGACCGGCGGCGATAGGGCGCAATTTCTTGGTCGGGTGGAGCTTGTCTTGTTCCGCATCTAAGAGATCGTTGACGATGTAGACCGCCGAACTCGCCAAACACAAGGCCGCGAAGGCCAATGCGGCGGCCTTCGTGGCCCCCGGGGTGCTCCATCCGTTCGTAAACAACCAAGCCGCAAAGACCAAGAGATTCTTGGTCCATTGCTTCGGTCGTGCGAGACGGAGGAGAGCAACCATATGTTTCCACTACTATGAACGACTTGAAAGGGCAAAAGGAGTCAGTGTCGTACCGAACGAGTAACAATCCCAGCCAAGTAAACTCCGTTCATGAGTTATTTGCCCCCGAGTTTTGACCCCATGAAAGATTTGGTGTGGGAGACCTACGCCGGTAAGTTCACGGAACTAGAGTCGATGGACCTTACGGACGAGAATGCGGCCGAGTGGTTGCGCCAATGGTCGGAGATTCACGATGAAGTGGAAGACCTTGGAAATCGAATCTATGTTTCGAAGGGTGTCGATACGAACGATCCCGTTGCAAAGGATGCGTTTGAAAAGTTTAACAACGTCATTTTCCCCAAGATTCAGACCGCCGAGCAGGCTCTGAAGGAGAAGTTTCTCCATTCTGGAATCGAGGTGCCGGGATTCGAGATTCCGCTCCGCAATATGCGAGCCGAGGCCGCCCTCTACCGTGAGGAAAACATTCCTTTACAAACGGAGGAAATGCAGGCGACCGCAGATTATGACGAGATTGTCGGCTCGCAGACAGTCCAGTGGGAGGGAGCCGAAGTGACCCTCTCTGCTCTTTCCGTCGTGAGTCAAGACCCCGACCGCGACCTTCGTGAGAAGGCCTGGCGGCTTGGCTTGGCGCGACGCCTACAAGACCGGGAGGCCATGAACTCCATGTGGACAAAGCTGGTGGACAATCGCGTTCAACAAGCAAAGAACGCTGGGTTCGACACGTACACAGGACTTCGGTGGGCCCAAATGCAAAGATTCGACTATTCGCCCCGTAACTGCGAAGAGTTTCATGAGGCGATCGAAGAAGTCGTCATTCCGGCGGCCAAGAGGGTCCACGCTCGGCGAGCCAGTCGCCTTGGTTTGGCCAGCGTTCGACCGTGGGACCTCAACGCCCCGATGCCGGGCGAAACCGGCCTGACGCCCTACAGCACAGTCGAGCAACTCGAAGCCACGGCGGCCACGATTTTCGACGCCATGGATCCGGTGCTCTCTAGCTACTACCGCACGATGACGGAGGAGAGGTTGCTTGACCTTGAGAACAGAAAAGGAAAAGCCCCCGGCGGATATTGCACCATGTTTTCAAAGAGTCGCCGACCGTTCATCTTCATGAATGCTGTCGGGACTCACAGCGACGTGCAGACCCTCCTTCACGAGGCCGGCCACGCGTTTCACGTATGCGAATCGGCACAGCTTCCTTATGCGCAACAACTGAGCGTCGACACAGAGTTTGCCGAAGTCGCGAGCATGGGCATGGAGTTTATCGGGCACAAATATCTCGACTCTTCGAACGGCGGTTACTATTCGCCTGAAGATGCATGTCGGGCTCGAATCGAACACATCGAAAAGTGCATCCTCTTCTGGCCCTACATGGCGGTGGTGGATGCATTCCAGCATTGGGTCTACGCGAACCCCGAACTGGGTCGAATCCCTTCGGAGTGCGACAAGACTTGGTCAAGCCTCTGGGATAGGTTTATGCAAGGCGAAGACTGGACGGGCCTCCAGGCAGAAAAGGAAACCGGATGGCATCGAAAACTCCACATTTTCCACGTGCCGTTCTACTACGTGGAATATGGCCTGGCCCAACTCGGCGCCGTTCAAGTTTGGCGAAACGCCCTAGAGTCGGAATCAAAGGCGCTCCAAGATTATCGTGGAGCGCTCGCGCTCGGGGGGACGAAGACGCTCCCAGAGACCTTCCAAGCCTGTGGCATTCGATTCGGTTGGGATAGCAAACTCATGAAGGATGCCGTGGACCTCATGGAAGCGAAGATCGAGGAAAATAGCCGTTCATGAGCTCCCCTTCGGGACAAGAACCTGAATCGAAACAACAGAGAAAGTCGCTCAACCGGGCGGTCTTACGCCGGGTTGCCGGGCTGTTCAAGCCCCACAAAGGCCTTGCCATCGGCACCGCATTGGTGGTGTTGGTTTCGTCTGTGTTGGGGGTCGCGCCGCCGTTTCTCCTCCAACTCCTGATCGACCGGGGGCTGATGAAGGGAGACCTGGGCCTTGTCACCCGGCTTTCCTTGCTCACCGTCGTGGTGGTTCTCTCGGCGGCGGGGCTCACGCTCGTCTACGGTTGGATGGGGGCGACGATCGGTCAGCGCATCATGTGCAAGCTCCGGTCGGCCCTGTTTACACACTTGCAGGGGATGTCGCTGAAGTTCTTCAGCGCCACCCGAACAGGAGATATTCAAACCCGCCTCATCAGCGATATTGGAGGGATCCAAACCGCCGTCAGCAGTACGCTGACGGACGCGATGTCGAACCTCATCATCTTCGTCACCGCGCTGTTCGCGATGTTTTACATGGATTGGCGACTCACTCTCGCCACGCTCCTCCTCATGCCGCTTTTCATGTTCATGGGGAACTGGGTGGGTGAGTTTGCTCGGAAAGTTCGTAAGGGCACGCAAGAGCAAACCAGCGAGATGAACTCGATGATGCAAGAAAACCTCTCGGTTTCGGGGATTTTGCTTGCCAAAACCCTCGGGCGGAGCGATCTTGTTCATCAGCGATTTGAAAAAGAAAATGCCTTGCTCGCCAAGTGGCAGATCAAGAGCGTGCTCCTCCAATACGCCTTCTTTGGCATGATTCGGATGATCACGCAGGTGATTCCCGCCATCGTCTATGCCGTGGCGGCCTTCTTGATCGCCCGAGGCGACACGTCGATGTCGGTCGGAAAGCTCGTGGCGTTCACCGCCCTCCAGATGCGGCTGTTCTTCCCGCTCACGGGCATCGTCAGCCTTCAAGTCGAGCTCATTTCCTCGGTGGCGCTGTTCGAAAGAATCTTCGAGTACCTCGACATTGAACAAGACGTAAAGAATCGTCCGGGTGCGAAGTCCCTCGCTCCCGACGCGGTTCGGGGTCAGGTCGCTTTCAAAGGGGTCGGATTCCAATACGAAGGCACCGATGAAAAGGCCCTCGATAACATTGAGTTTGTTGCGAATCCGGGCGAATTGGTCGCTCTCGTGGGGCCAAGCGGAGCCGGAAAGACCACCCTCACCTACATGATCCCAAGGCTCTACGACGTGGAAGAGGGATCGGTGGAGATTGATGGCATCGACATCCGAGATATCCAGTTGGCGGACTTAGGTTCGATTGTGGGTGCGGTCACCCAGGAACCGTATTTGATGCACACGACCATCTCTGAGAATCTTCGTGTGGCGAAGCCAGATGCAACCCAAACGGAGCTCGAAGAAGCCTGCAAGGCCGCCGCGATTCATGACCATATTGCATCCCTGCCCGAGGCGTATGAAACCATCGTGGGCGAGCGGGGCTACAAGCTGAGCGGCGGCGAAAAGCAGCGCCTGTCGATCGCCCGTGCAATTTTGAAAAATCCTCGAATCCTCATCTTGGATGAGGCCACGAGCGCCCTCGATACTCGGTCAGAACGCCTGATTCAAGAGTCGCTGGATGGTTTGATGAAGGGTCGAACGACGTTCGCCATCGCCCACCGACTCAGCACCATTTTGGATGCCGACCGCATCTTGGTCATGCGCGACGGACGCATCGTGGAGCAGGGAAGGCACGACGAACTCCTCGCCAAAAAGGGCTTGTACTCCGAACTGTACAACGAGCAATTTCGGGCCACAGCAACCGTGTCGTGACCCGATGATACGCCCTGATCAGCCCGCGCTCGTGCTTGCTCCCATGGACGGGATCACCGATGCCGCGATGCGGGAGGTTCAGGGTGAATTCGGGGCGTTTACATACGGGGTGACGGAGTTTGTTCGGGTGGCGAATCACCCCATTCCTCCCAAAACGTTCCGCCGAGACATTCCGGAGTTGGTCACCGGAGGTGCGACTTCGACGGGGCTTTCTGTGCAGGTTCAGCTTTTGGGAGGGAACCCGGAACGTATGGCGGAAAGCGCGGTGAACGCTGTGGAGTCCGGGGCGAAAATGATCGACATCAACTTTGGGTGCCCGGCCCCCACCGTGAACCGTAACGATGGAGGGGCCTCGTTGCTCCGCGAGCCCGCGCGAATTCGAGAACTCGTTCACGCTGTCCGAAGCGCGGTTCCGTCTGAGGTGCCCGTAAGCGCGAAGCTACGCCTCGGGTGGGAATCCATCGAAGACGTTTTCGAGAACGCCGCCAAGGCGGCGGAGGGCGGCGCGGCCTGGCTCACTATTCATGCTAGGACAAAGGTGCAGGGATACAATCCCCCGGTTTTTTGGCCCCTGATTGGTCGACTTCGCGAAGAACTCCACCTCCCGGTTGTCGCCAACGGCGACATTTGGACCTTAGAGGACTTCCGGCAATGTCAGCAAGAGACTGGTGCCTCGCACTACATGCTCGGTAGAGGGGCGCTAGCAAACCCGTCCTTGGGGCCTCAGGTCGCCTTCGAGCTAGGATTGGCGCAAGGCAATTCGTCGCCGACTTGGACATGGCCCGTTTTGCTCAACAGCCTGGCCCAAAGTCTGAGTCGTTTTGCTCGATTTGATTCAAAGTTGCCAGTAATGCGGTTAAAGCAGTGGCTGAGCCTTGCTTCGCGATTCGGCGGGTACCCGTACTTTGACCTAGTCAAGCGTATTGAAACTGTAGATGAGTTCCTCGCGAGAATCGATGAACTCCACCGGAAAGAAGATGCATTGAGTTGATACGAAAGGCGTCGTTATGTGCATAATGACTCATGGCGAAGACCCTCGTTGTCTGCATCGATGGCACTGGAGATTGGGTAGGGAAGCACCAAACCAACGTCGCGCGAATCTTTCATTCGATCGTGAATAAGCGTTACGCTTACTACGATGGCGGGGTGGGGACGCTCGCCGACATGACCCAGGGCAACGCACTCAAGCGCAAGTGGATTCAGATCAAGGATCTTGCCACGGCCACGAGCATGCAACGCAACGTGTGCGAGGCTTACCGCTTTATCGTGCGCAATTACGAACCTGGGGATCACATTGTCTTCTTTGGGTTTAGCCGTGGCGCGTTTGCCTGCCGATTGGTGGGCTCGCTCATTCATAGCTTTGGGATTCTGCGACCGGAACATGAAAATCTCATTCCGTATCTTTGGCAAGCGGTCAACAATATCAAAGATATTGATGAGTACAAGGCGTCTTCGGAGAAGATCAAGGAGTTCTTTTCTGCCGCCTGTGGAGAGCAACCCATTGACTATATGGGACTTTTCGACACGGTCTCCAGCGTGGGAATCTTTGATCGCTTTCGCGTGTATCCGTATACCGACTACATCCCGTCGGTGAAGGCGATCCGCCATGCGATGAGCATTCATGAGAGCCGAAATGCGTTCATGGAGGCCCCCCTTGACCCGGCGAAAGACAAGAATGGAAAACTGATCCAGGATCTCAAGGAGGTCTGGTTCGAAGGCGTCCACCGAGATGTTGGGGGCGGGGATTCCTCCAACCCAAACAAGGGTTGCGACACGGAGGTTGCCACCCTCCAGTTTGTCTTAGGGGGCATACCGGTTTTGAACGGTGTTCCGTTGGTTGACACTGGCAACCTAACAGTGGACCCGAGCGAGCCGAGAAGCGAGTGGGGAGGGGACGTGTATGTGATGGCGGGCCTGTATTCCATGTCCATCCTGGATTACTCGCTGCGCCCCCGGAGAAGAAAAAGTGGTGAACGCCTCATTGCGTATTCAGGGTTCTTCGGGCCGGTGTACCGATTGCTTGAATGGGTTCCATTCCTACGAAAAAGTCTCCCCAAGGAGACTTACTACCGCACGTTCTGGCCGAACCTGAAGCATTTTCGGCCCATTCCGAAGGGAGCCTTTGTTTGGAGGGACGACAAAATTGAACAGGTCGATCCGACGACGCCTTCGGCGCACCCCGACCCTGTTGAGTTTTCGGCGGATTACTTTCAGACGGGCAATCGCCCGTTCGTCGGGGATTCTAAGCCTGTCGCGGACCCGGTGGTGACGGACCGGACTGCCTACGACCCGATTCCCGCACCTCATGTTAAAGGAATCAAGCGTGGGCTTAAACTTCTCGGCGACGGGGTCGGTGTGATCACCGGGGTCTGTCTTGGCTTCTTGTGGCTCCGGGGAGGTCTCCCTCTCCCGAAAGAGATCACGGAAAAACTTCACTTGCCCGAGGTCTGGACAGGCACAAACCTGTTTGGTCTCCGCGTCCAAGTTTGGATTTGGATCCTCTTTGGACTGTTTCTACTCTACAACGCCTTTACGCAGGTGCTGGATAGGAGCCTGCTGGGACGTCGAATGAACGCGGTGGCGCTCGCACTTTGGTTCTTCGTCGTGCTGGCGGTGATTTGGCAGGTGCCGGACAAGACCAATTTTCTGATCGGATGCGGCCTTGGCGTACCCATCATTGCCTGCTCACTCTTCTTCAGCCGCAAGTGGGGCATTATTCGGGCGGACCGAGCAGTGGCCGCCCTCGTCGTGCCTTGGCTCTGGATCATCTTCGGCGCCTGGCTTCTGCGAACAATCCTCTCCCCGGGCGCCGCATGGGTCTGCAACGCCTTGTTCAAGAACTATGAGTTCTGGCCGTTTGAGGGGCACAAGATCAACCAAGGGGCTTGGATTGTTGCCGCTTTCGGCTACCTCTCGGCAATCCATAGCATCCTCACGGATCGGTCGATGAAGAAGCATCAACCCCCGCCTCCTCCAGCTACTGGAGAGGCATTTTCCGCAACTACGCCACCCGAGGACACCGCATCACCGACAGCACCAGCGATGTCGACAGTCGCTCAGGAGCCTGTGAAGGTTAAGCCGTCAGCGCGAGACCGCGAAGCCCCCCAAGAAGAAGAGAGGGTTCGCGACGGCGGTTAGGACACAACGCAAAACAGGTCCGCTCCCATTCAGGAACGGACCTGTTTGAACTTCCAATGCAGGAAAATTAAGGGGCGACGCCAATCTTGTACGAGTTGATCAAGCGCTGCAGTTCGTTCTTAAATGGAGCGGACACGACTTCAATTCTCGATTTCTTGCGCGTTTCGCGAAGCATCGACGAGATGTCATTCTTAACCTGACCCTTGTCGAGCATGAGCTTTCGGCGGACGAACTTTCGCAGGTCATCATCGAGCGGTTTGAGAACCGAAGGAGTCACGCCTTCCTTCAAGAACTTAAGCCATTTCGTCTCGCCTTGAATCCAATCAGTGGACTGACCGATTTTCACGTTCTCCAGGGCTTTCTGGATGGCTTCCGTAAACTGATCCACCTCGACATCCCCCAGGGCGCCTCCCTTTGACTTTGTGAGGTCCTCGCTGTATGCCTTCACCACTTCTGCAAAGGCTTTGCCCGCAGTGAGTTCTCCGTCCACCTTCGGCTTGTTCTCGGCGCTGACCACGAGGACACTCAGCTTCATCTTTCGGGGGGAGGTGAACTCGCGCTTGTTGCCGTTGTAGTACTTTTCGACCTCTTGGTCGGTGACCAAAATGCCCTTCGTGATTAGATTAAATTGACAAGATTCGATGAGGCTTTGGTATCGAAGTGCATCTTCGGTCAGACCCATCGCGAGCCACTTCTTGAGGTATTCGGGGTTCTTGCCCACTCGGTTCGCGTGCATTTCATCGACTTGTTCCTTGGTGGGATACACATTGTTGTCCCTTGCGCACTGCATGATCACTCGCTCTTCAATCAGAAGTTGGAGGGTCATGACGCCGGGAGGCGATTCTTCGAAATTGTCTTGGCCCAGAAATCGACCGACGCCAGGGAGGAACTCCATTCGCGAGTAATATTCGCTGGCCTTGATTTCTTCACCGTTCACTTTGACCATGACCCGGTTGTTATCAATCTGGGCGTGAGCCCCCGCCATCACGAGAGCGCTGGCGAGCAGCGCGACAAATCCTTTTGCTTTCATATGACTATTGTGTTCTACCGGAATGGGGCCCGGCATGATTCCCAGTGAATAAGACGTTGGCGCCGCAAAAATATGTCCTAGGTTTCCGCTCAAACATAAAATGGCCCCGCGCTGAGGGAGGACGCGAGGCCTTTGGGCTTGTTTTGGAGGAGAGATTCAGTTTCTTGCTTTTGGTGCTTGTTGTCTTGTTTGAGTTCCCTCACACATTGGAACGCATTTGGTAGGGAAAGAGTTCTCGCAAATGCGAAAAATGTAAAAGTCCTAGGACTCCCAGGGCAAAACATCCCACAAAACCGGGTCGGCGAGGCTCAGGCGGGTTAAGCTCGCCCATCCGAAGTCCTCATTTGCGGCCGCCGCCAAAGTGGTGTATCCACGAAAAGCTTGCTCTAGGGTGAGGTTCTCCGCTGGATCGAACCCTTCTGGGCGCCCGGTGGCAGATCGAATTCCAATCGCGGGGTCGCCCGACACGATGGGTCGGTCGCTTGATAAAGAGAGAGGAATGCCCGCCTCGCTCACGCTGCGCATCCGCTTGAGCGAAAAGCTTCGCTCGGGTCCGAGATTTCTTTGGTACGAGTGCCCGAACCGATAGAGAAACTCGGGCTGCATGGTCACCGGGCAGCCCAATCCGTGGATTCGTTCAATTTGGGAATCGCTCAGCAACATCGCGTGCTCGATGCGGTGCCGACTCGGATTTGACGTTTGGGCGTATGCATCCATCACCAAATCTGTACTCCGGTTCCCGATAGTGTGCACGGCCAACTGGTACCCAGCCCCCGCCGCCGTGGTGATCATGTCGGTCAATTTCTCTGCGGAATAAATGAGCTGCCCTGCATCCCCCTCTCCGGCGTCCCCCTCGTATTGACCGTAAATCGCTGCCGTACGCGATCCAATCGCGCCATCCGCAAAGATCTTCACTCCTGCGACCCGGCATCGGGCCGGGTTCATCGAGCTGATCTGCTCTTGGATCCGGGCCATGTCGATAGCCCGGGGGCCGAACATGGTTTTCCACTGCACATACATGCGGAACCGCACGGGCGAACCTTCCTCGGAAGCCATCCGGTACGCCATCAACTCATCAAGGAGGTTGTAGCGACCCGTCATCATGTCTGTCGCCGTTCGAATCCCATAGCCAGCCATGGAGTGGGCGGCCGCCAAAATGGCGTCGGTCATTTCTCGCACCGTCGGGTTAGGAACACACGCCGTGACTCGCTCGTGCGCCTCTTCGAAGAGAACCCCGTTCACGACTCCTGACTCATCTCGGCCGTAGGACCCGCCCTTGGGGTCCGGTTGGTCCGGTGCTACATCGGCGAGCTGCAACGCGGCAGAGTTGGCGATGGAGGCATGCCCGTTCACGTGGCGCAACAAGATCGGGACCGTCAGCGAAATGAGGTCAAGTTCTGCCCGAGTGAGGTGCGCTCCCGTCGGGAACTTGGTCTGATCATAGTGAACGGCCAAGAGCCAACTCCCCGGCTCGACGCGGGTCAATCGGTCGCGTAATCGATCCAAAATCGCTTCCGGCGTATCCAAATCGCCCAGGGGCACCTTTTGCATGTCCAGCCCGGTGGGGAGAATGTGGCAGTGATTATCAATAAAGCCAGGGAGAATCCACGGGAGCGAGGGATCGGGCGCAAGTTCGCGGAGGTGAAGAATAACACCATCGGCGACTTCGCATTCCACCGCGGCCCCATCGGGCCATCGTCGGCCTCTTAGGACTTGCATGCCAGCACCTCCGCGGCGACGCGCTCGGCGCTTTCAAGAGCCCCTTCGATGAATCCAATCCAGGTCGAGGTTTGTTCGCCCGCAAAGTGAATTCGTCCTTCGGCTTGCCCGAGGTACTCCATCCCACCCAAAACAAAGCCAGGAGGGAGGTTGGAGAAGCCTCCGAGAGAGTAGGGATCGTGGATCCAATCGTGCACGGCCCCCCCCCAGGAAACATCCCTCCGGGATGGTTCCGAGTTCGGAAACCGCCCGAAATGCTTTTTGAATCGGATCGCTGGAGGCAAGGATTTCTTCGGCCCCGTCTCCGCAGATGTAGCAATTCATCACGTAGGGTCCGTCGCCTCGGGTGGCGTCCCACACCTGTTGGACGCAAAAATCAGTGAGTGCCCGGCCCGACCACTTTCCGTCTTCTTTCCACCACGGTTTGTCGAAAAAGAGTGAAATCTTGATCGCTCGACAGGACAAGACTTCTTCAATCGCGACTTGCTTCGATTCGCTCAACGGCGGATCGAATGCCACCTGGGCAAGCGGACCCGCAGGCAGGCAGAGGACCACGCGGTCAAAGTCTTCGACGAAATCATCGAACACCAGGGAAATCTGATCGAAGGAGCGCTCAACCCGGCGGAGGGGCACTCCGAACCGAGGTGCCTGGGGCAGATCCTCAAGCATCTGCTCGCAAAATCTTGTCGCGCCGAGAGGAAATCGATAGGCGCTCATGTCTCCTGGCTCACGCTCCTGATACTTGAGGCAACCGGCAAGCCAGCCCAGCAGGCTAATGTTTTCCGTGTCGTCACCCTCGTCGCTGCGCGACGTGGATTCGAGCCACCACCGGCCCCGCGGCGTCGTCGCATGTCGGTTGAGGAAGTCACCGAGGTTTTGGTCGTCGAGGTCTTGGTAAAGGACGTTCGCGTAGGCCGGTTCTTCGATATCCAGCAAAAGAAGATCGGCGGCGTTCTCCACCCCTTCGACCGAGGCGAGGCAATCTTCCCACGGATCATCTTCTTGGCAGACCTCCCCGCGGTACACAACTCGTCCCGGAAACTGCCGCGAAATCGAGGGCTTTTGTCCGAACTGCTCAAGGAGACCGAGGATCCGTTCCTGATCGGCGTCAATCCACTCGGCACCCGCCTCATAGAATCCGCCTTCCTCTAAGGGAACGGTGTGCAGACGGCCCCCGATGCGCTCCCTTGCTTCAAACAAGTGAAGATCGATCCCAGGTTGGTTCAGGAGCATCGCTGCTCGGCATCCCGCGGGGCCCAGCCCGACGATGGCAACTTTCATTGCCTCCATTTTGAATGAAAAAGGCCGGAGAACACTTCGGGTTCTCCGGCATCTTCAGGGAGAGGATAATCGCGCTGGCCGTTTTGCCTTCCCCTAAGGAGAAGACTCAGGCGTTGACTTTTCTAGAAAAACGTGTTGATAGACAAGAGCCGCAAGCACGCCTCCCACGATCGTTCCGGTGAGATAGGTGGAGGCTTGGCTCAGTCCACCCCCGGCCAGAGCCGGCCCCAGATAGCGGGCGGGGTTCATGCAACCTCCGGTGAACGGTCCTCCCATGAGAATATCAAGGGTGACGGTAAGGCCAATGAAAAGCCCCCCGACCTTCGGAGCCCTGCGGTCGACGGCAGTGCCAAAGATGACGAGCACGAGGAAGAAGGTGAGGACTAGCTCGATCAAAATTCCCTGGACAGCGGTGGTGCCGGGAGCGAGAGCGGGTACGCCCTGGTTGATCAGAGAAAGTTCGGTGGCCGGGAGCACGGCCTTGAGAAGAAATGATCCGGCGAGTGCTCCAAGAATTTGGGAGACGATGTACGCGACACATTCGCCAGCCTTCATTCTTCCCGTCGCGAGCATCGCGATGCTCACGGCCGGGTTAAAATGTCCACCCGAGATGGCGCCGAGGGCGGATGCCATCACGGCAATCGTAAGCCCGTGAGCGAGGGCGGGCATCACGAGGTCGGCATTGCGAAACCCTCCCATGGCAACCACAGACCCGACTCCGATAAAGATTAAAGCAAACGTTCCGATGAACTCAGCGATCCATGCTTTCGTGTTCATAACAACTTTGGGGACGCGCTGACCCTGATAAACGATTCTCGTATCCGGCCCACGATTCGGTTAAAATGAATCTATGCATGCTACGCTCTCGTTCTTTGGTGCCGCCCGAACGGTTACTGGCTCAAAACACCTTCTCGAGGTCGATGGGAAACGAATTCTCATTGACTGCGGAATGTTTCAGGGGCGTAAGGAATTGCGAGACAGAAACTGGGCTCCTTTTCCGTTCGATCCCGCCGAAATTGACGCCCTCGTCCTGACTCACGCTCACCAAGATCACCTCGGAATGATCCCTAGGCTCATTAAGCTGGGATATCGCGGGCCAGTGTATTGCACCCGAGCCACGAAGGGTCTTGCGGACATCTCGATGCCCGATGGTGGAAGGATTCAAGAGGAAGACGCCTACCATGCTCGCAAACGAGGCATTCTAGATCGCGCCGAGCCGCTGTACACCGAGGCCGATGCCTACGCCGCATCGAAGCAGTTCAAAACGGTGCCGTACAAGCAACTCCACGATCTTCCCGGCGGATGTTCGTTCCGGTTTATCCCCGCTGGACACATTCTTGGAAGCGCGTATGCTGAAATCAACCTTCCCAATGGCGAAAAGCTGCTGATGGGAGGCGACCTCGGGCGTTGGGACACTCCGATCATCAAAGATCCAGAGCTCGTCGACCATGCCGAGTACCTCGTGATGGAAAGCACCTACGGCGATAAGTTGCACCCCGATGCAAATCCAAAGGAACAGATTCATCACTTTATCCACGAGGCGATCAAGAGCCAGTCCGTGCTCATCGTTCCAAGCTTTGCCATCGGTCGCACGCAAGAGCTGCTGTACTACATCAGTCAGCTGGAGCAAGAAGGTCGTATCGGGCGCATCCCCATTTTCGTCGACAGCCCCATGGCGAGTAGCACGTCTGTTCTCTACGGTAGGTCGCCGGAAGAGTGGGATGACGAAATGAAGATGATGCTTCAGGCCGATGACACCCCTCTTGAACCCCAAAACTTGACTTACGTTCGGGACCGGGCTCAATCGAAGGAACTCAACTCGCGTTCTGGCCCCATGTTGATCATCGCCGGGAGCGGGATGGCGAATGGCGGCCGCGTGGTGCACCACCTTCTTCATCGACTCTCCAATCCATCGACGATTGTCCTGTTTACGGGTTATCAGGCGGAAGAGACTTTGGGCAGAGAACTTTTGGAAGGTGCGGAAACGGTCCAAATCTTGCGGAACGAGGTTCAGGTGCGCGCGCGCATCGAGCGAGTTTCGGCTCTGAGCGCCCACGCCGACCAAAGGGATATGTTCCGATTTTTGGGAGGCTTCCAGTCTCCGCCAAAGAAAACTTTCCTCGTTCACGGGGAGCCCGACGTTCAGGACGTATTGGCCGCAAAGATTCGCGCCGATCTCGGCTGGAACGTTGAAGTCCCTGAACAGGGGCAAGTATTTGAGTTGCGATAAGAATCTACAAACAAGATGAGTCTTGATAAACGCAAAGAGTTGATCCTGCGGGCGGTCGTGTTCGAATATGTACACGCCGTCGAACCAGTAGGCAGCCAAGTCCTCACGGAACGACATGACTTGGGGGTCAAGCCTGCCACTGTCCGTAACGAGCTTGCCGAAATGGCTGACCTTGGCTATCTTGATCAACCCCACACCAGCGCGGGGCGAATCCCAAGTGACTTGGGATACCGATACTTTGTCGATCACTTTGTTACGCCCCGGCCGCCGGAGCCCGAGGTGAAAGCCCGGATAAAGGATGTGACGGAATCCGAGCAGGTTCTTCAAGACCTGCTCCAAGGGACCACTCAACTCCTCAGCCGCATCTCTCGATTGATGACGGCGGGGCAGGCCCTGAGAAACGCGGATCTCACCGTGCGAAGCGTGATGATCACGGCGATGAGTGCCGAGAGCGGTCTTCTCGTCGTGGTGCTGACCAACGGTCAGGTGGAAAACCGGGTGATCAAGATGCCCAACACGACCACGCTGGCGGACATCGGGCGTGTCAACGAGATCATCGGGAGTGCGTACACCAACATCGAATTGTCCAAGGTGGGCAAGGTCCGACTCGAGACAGACGATCTTCCGCCCGTCGTCCAATCGCTCCTTGGCTCCGTGCACACGGGCTTAAAAAACGTCTCGAAAGCCCTTACGAAATCCAAAATGATTTTGGAAGGGAAGGAGTATCTCTACGCTCAGCCCGAGTTTCAAAAGAATGGAGCCCCGGTGGAGTCGTTGCTTCAAGCAATCGATCAGGCCGAGGAGGGCCTCGGCGGGGCAAAACTCCCGCACCCGACAGGACCTTCCACCACGGCGCTCATCGGGTACGAAAACGCCGAAGAAGTTTTCCGGCAATTCACGATCTTGCACGCCCCCTTCCGAGTGGGGGACCAAGAGGCGGGTTCGCTTGCGATCATCGGTCCCACAAGGCTCGATTACGAGACAACGATCCCGCTCCTAGAATATGCGGCGAAGGCCCTTTCTCAAACCCTCACCCAGATATTAAAGTAGGGTGTCGGTTCGGTATTTGGCGATGAGCTCGAGGGCCAGTTCTCGCCCATGCCATCCCACCACATCCACGCTTTTGTCCTCAAGGTCCTTGTAGACCTCGAAGAAGTGCATGATTTCCTTCAGGGTGTGAGGGCTGATCTCGTCGATGCTTCGTCGATAGCCAAATCGTGGGTCGTTCTTTGCGACGCACAGAATCTTCTCATCCGGCCCCTTTTCATCACGCATCTCGAGAACGCCGATGGGGATAGATTCCACCAGACAACCCGCAAACGTTGGGTGCCAAATCATGACGAGCACGTCGAGCGGGTCCCCATCAAGATAGTGAGTTTGGGGAATGAATCCGTAATCGAACGGATAAAAAAGCGGGGAATACAGAACGCGATCAAGCTTGAAGAGGCCCGATTCTGGGTCCCATTCGTACTTGTTCGTGCTTCCGCGAGGAATTTCAACGATGGCGTTTACGATTTCTGGCGCGTTTGGCCCAATTTTTGCATCACTTGGCATTGGTGCTATTCAATGTACCGGAGCGCCACGAGGAATCACATCATGAGTGTTGTCGAAAATCGCCGTTCAGAATTGCAAAATTCCACAAGTCTTTGGCTCATGGGCTGCGCCCTGGGGCTCGGGATTTCTATGCTCTTGTTCTCGTTCCAACTCGCAGAAGACATCGCGTGGGTCGAGTGGGCCTTCCTCGCTTCGCTCTTGGTCACGTTTGTATGCCTGCTGTTCATGTTCTCGACCTATCTAGAATCGAAAGGGTTTTCGCCATGGCTCTCGGTTTTGGCCCTTTTGGGACCTCTCGGCTGGCTCATCGCAATCTTGTTGCCAGACCGCCTGGAAAAGAAGATGGAATCCGAGGGTGAAGTAATGCCGCACACATGGGCAGAGCTGAATCATGGAAGTCGGTCGTCGCAATTCTACAACGGCCGCTGAACTTCCAAAAATAATTAAGCGCCTCGACTCAGAAGAGAGTCGGGGCGCTTTGTCGTTTGAGGGGAGTTTCCCTTACTTCGTGATCTTAGCGATGACGCCGTTGAGGGCTTCGAGGCCAGCCTTGTCAGCCTTGAAGTCCACCATCTTGCCTTCAACCTTCCAGTTCTTGTAAGCAAAAACTGTGTTCTTTGCCTTCAGGTTGAACTTGTAAGCAGAGACTGCATCGTCGTTGTTGGCGAGGAGCGAAATGGCGACTGGGTTGCCCTTGTAAGCAGCCATCATCTTCTCCATCGACTTCTTCGTGGCGTCCATCTTGCTTGGCTCGACGAGGAAGACCACCATGGCCTTGAACTCAGCCTTCTTGTGAGTTTCCATCGCAGAAGCGAGGTTCTTGGCAATCGCCATCACGTTCTCTTGGCTGTCGCCGTTCACCCAAACTTGGACTTGGGGTCGGTTCTTGTATGTACAAGGGAAGCAGCTATCAGAGTTGGCAAGCGGGCCCGAGATGTGCTTCGGGTGGAATGGGGAAACGTTCTCACCCTTATCCAAACCACTCTTCACGACGGCGAAAGCGGCCACTGCAACAGCGCCGAGAACTACGGTTGAAAATAGAATCTTTTTCATAATTTTTTTGTGTCCTACAAGGAAACGGGTCAAGCCCTACGTATAGTTATGACTCATTCCCCGGCAAAGTTCCCATCAATCTGTACAAAAAAGGAAAATTGGCGTTAATCTTTCTTGCGCAATTTCTCGAGCGCAGGATAGATAACGTCCACTTGACCCTTCTTCCACTTCGCCTCCAAATCCATAAGTTGAGCATCCAGCATCACGAACACCTCATACATTCCCGACGTCGGGCGATAGGGTCCGCCTTGCGCCGTTCCCAAGAGGGAAGCAATCTTGTTGATCAGCTTCACGGGGTAGTTGAGGAAGTCCTGTCCGCTCTTTGCGTTGACCTGATCAAGTGCCTCTTCCACCTCTTTCACGAAGGCAGTTGCCTTTGCCACTTCCGGTGGGGTTTCTTTCAGCCCCTTCGAGAGCGTCGTGAGTCGCTCCTTCGCCTTTCGGGTCGCCCCGAGCAGGTCCATAGCGTTTTGCAGTCGGTCAGAGATCTGGCGCGAGAACCGATATTGCTCGACAAGGTCCGCATCGGAGGCAGTGGTTCGGGGGTCCTTTTGCCACGTCACCTTGCCTTCAATCACCTTCCCGTCCAAGGCGAGTTTTACGGAGTATTCCCCGGGAGGGACCCGCAGAGTCGAGGGGCCTCCGCCCCACATTCGCACCCCCGTCGTCGCCGTTGCGGCATATCGAAGCTGAATCTGAGTCCGGTTCAATCCTACGCGGTTCGATGCGGAGACCGCTCTTCCCAAGACCACACCCTTGGCATCTTGTACGGTGAGCTCCACCTTCTCTGCTTGGGTCGGCAGGTAGTAATCAATGAGGAGTCCACCCATCGGGTTACGAGACGTTCCTTGAGTAGCCATTCCTGCCGGATATTGAACACCGCTCCCGAAGGACGGAAGGATAGTCGCCTCGTCTTTCATGGTCGGGGTCAGGGCACGGAGGGGAGAGATTCGGTCCATGATCCAGAACGATCGACCGTGGGTTGCCACACACACATCATCGTTCTTCAGGATCAGGTCGTGGATCGGAACCACAGGGAGATTGTTCTGCAACCGCATCCAGGATTCGCCTGCATTGATCGAGAAATAGACTCCCGCTTCCGTGCCCGCAAACCAAAGATTTGGGTTGACCGTGTCTTGTCGCACGACTCGAACAAAAACGTCCTTCGGAAGGCCGCTCACCTTGTTTTTCCAGGTCTTTCCGAAGTCATTCGTGACGAAGATGTACGGGGCATGATCGCCGTTCTCGTGATTGTCCACGGCGAGGATGGCCATCCCGGGATCGGAATTGGAAGCTTCGATCATGCTACACAGGCCATCTTTCGGCATCTCGGACGGCGTGACATTGGTCCACGATTTGCCTCCATTGCGAGTGATATGGACGAGCCCGTCGTCGCTTCCTGCCCAAAGCGTCTCGGGGGAGAACTGGGACTCGGCAAGGGTGAAGACCGTGCAATACACCTCCACGCCCGTGTTGTCTTTCGTGATGGGACCGCCACTCGAAACCTGCTTACTCTTGTCGTTCGTTGTGAGATCGGGCGAGATCACGTTCCATGTTTCGCCTTGGTCCTCTGAAACCAACACATGCTGAGACGTAACGTACATCCTCTTCGGGTTGTGCTTCGACGTCACGATGGGAAAAGTCCATTGGAACCGGTGACGAACTTCGGCGATGGCCTGTCCGGTGATCTCCTCTGGCCAAACCGAGATTTCTCGCGAGGTGTTGAGAGCGTGGTTTCGCTTTTCGAGATACCCCGCGTAATTCGCGCCGAATACGATATCTGGGTTCAGGGGATCGGCGACGATGTATCCGCTCTCTCCTCCCGCGCTCGGGGTCCAGCTTGTCTTGTCCAATTGTCCGGTGAAGGACCGGCTTAGAATCCGGACCGAAGAATTGTCTTGCTGGCAACCCAACAGTCGGTAGGGAATGTTGTTGTCTGCCGAGACGTGATAAAACTGGGCGGTAGGAAAGTCTTGCTCGGACCAAACTTGGCCTCCGTCTACGCTCACGGCGACGCCGCCATCATTTGCCGAGGCAATTCTCTTCGGGTCGCTCGGGTCGATCCACATGTCGTGGTTGTCAACGTGGCCCGCGACGAAGGGGATGGCTCGAGCGCCATTTTCGACCACCCGATAGTTGAGAACGTTGCAAACGTAAACCTGCGCCAAATTTTTCGGATCAGCGATGACGCGGCTGAAGTACCAAGGACGTTGCTTGATGTCTGCACTTGAGTTTGCAAGAGTCCACGTCTCTCCAGCGTCATCCGATCGGTAGAGGCCTCCCTGGGTGGCATGTTCCACCATCGCCCAAACCCGCTTCGAATCTACAGGCGAGACATCTACACAGATTTTTCCGAGCAGGCCCTCTTGGGGCAGCCCCTTGTTTCGGCTTAGTTCCTTCCAGGTTTTCCCACCATCGGTCGATTTCCAGAGTCCGCATTTCTCGCCTCCGCTATTCATGTAGAAGGGCGTGCGCCAAATCTCCCACATGCTTGCGTACAGCGTTTCCGGGTCATTCGGATCGATTACGACATCGACACAGCCCGTCTTGTCGTCGGCGTAGAGGATCTTTTCCCACGTCTTTCCACCGTTCGTGGTCTTGAAGAGGCCGCGCTCTTTACTTCGCTTGTAGATCGGTCCAATACTCGCGACATACGCAATATCAGGATCGACCGGGTGCACCCGAACCATGCCCGTGTACTGGGTCTCCTCGAGCCCGACGTGAGTCCAAGTGATCCCTTCGTCGGTGGACTTCCAAACGCCATCGCCATGCGTGATGTTGCCTCGGGGGGCGGCTTCGCCCATGCCCGCATACACGACGTTCGTACTGGACTTGCACACGGCAATCGAGCCCACGGAGCCGCTCTTTTTGAAGAACTTATCCGTCATGGGTTGCCACGTTTGGCCGGCATCAAAGGTTTTCCAGATGCCGCCTCCCGTCGTTCCCATGTAGAACTCGTCGGGGCGATCGTACACACCAGAAACGGCTGTGCTACGCCCGCCGCGCCAGGGTCCGATTTCTCGCCATCCCATGCTAGACGAGATACTTTCGATGGGGCCCGCAAAGGCAAGAGAGGAGAATGCTTGGACAGCGGCGATAACAAACGCGGCGCGGGAAAACTTTGAGGAGGATCTCACAGGCTTGGTTTTAGCACACATTCTTTCGTTCGGTGTGCTTGGGGGCATCAAGAAAACGCGCAAAGCATGGCTTTCCCATCGCTCGCACCCCCCCAATTCCCTACGGGGCCGGTCTGCTTAGACCTCGGTAAGAGCCTGTTCGATGTCCCGGATCAGGTCACCCGGGTCCTCGAGACCGACCGAGATACGGACCAGTTTGTCCGTGATTCCAATCCGATCTCGCTCCTCTTCGGGGATGTCGCAGTGAGTCATAGAGGCGGGGTGCTCTGCGAGCGATTCCGTACCCCCCAACGAAACCGCGAGAGAAATCAGCCTAAGGGCATTGAGGAACCGAAAAGCGGCCTTTTCTCCTCTGACAACATCGAACGAAAGCATGGCTCCGGCGCCGAGGCACTGCCGTTGATAGATCGCGTGTTCTGGCGTTCCTTTTTCGAGGTGGCCCAGGTAGTAGACCTTTTCGACTTTGGGGTGCCTCACCAAGAAGTCGGCGATTTTGCGGGCGGTCTCTGCCTGTCGCTCCATTCGAATCTTCAGAGTTTCGAGCGAGCGCATCATCAGCCACTGCGTCCAGGGGCCATTCATGTTGCCCAGGAAGGTTCGCAGCACTCGCACCCGGTGCACTAGATCGGCCGAGCCAGAGACAGACCCTGCGATGAGATCACTGTGGCCTCCGATGTACTTCGTGGCCGAATAGACCAGCAGGTCAATCCCTAGCTCCAGAGGACGCTGGAATACAGGCCCGAGGTAGGTGTTGTCTACGCAACTGACCGCCCCTAACTCCTTGGCGACCTTTGCTACCTCGACGAGGTCCACCAGGGCGTTCGTCGGGTTGGCAGGAGTTTCCGCGTAGACCATCTTGACTCGGTCAGAAAAACCAAGAGTTTTGGCGCGTTCCAGAATGGTCTCGGCGGATTCGCCCGCGCGGTATTCCATGGCCTCAATACCCAGGCCCGGCAATACGTGACGGATGAAGTGGTGGGTTCCGCCGTACACCGGATTGCTGAACAAAAGCACATCGCCCGGCTTCAGGAACTCGAGAAAGACGGTGCTGATGGCAGCCATTCCCGAGCTGAAAACGAGTGCCGACTCCGCGCCATCCCACACCGCGAGCCGATCCTCAAGAATCTCCATGTCGGGGTTATTGATTCGGCTGTAAATGAGCCCCAATTGCTCCCCGGGTTGCATGGCCTCCTTCCCATAGGCGATTTCGAAAAAGCGTTTGCCTTCTTCGGCGGTTTTGAAGACAAACGTGCTTGTCAAAAACACAGGGGGCTTTATAGAGCCTTCGCTGAGCTCGGGTCGGTACCCGAAGCTCATCATGAGGGACTCGGGTTTGTATTGTTTAGACTCGCTTTTCGGGATTTTTGACATGGGCGTTAGACCAACGGTACGGGGCTACCCTGGTTGAGATAGAGGTTATCGTACCAACCTACTTGGAGCTTCTGGGCGAGGTCCGCGCCGAAGCCACGAACAAAGTCGGCGTGGGGGTTGGGGCCTCCTCGGGTGGGTAAGACCCCTTCCAATCGGTGCAGCACCAAGGGAGGATGCGCGCGGCCCTTCCAGTGGAGGGTCAATCGGTAGATGCAAGGAACATCGCCGCCTCCCGTAAGCTTGGTCACGCCCGTCAGCCCTCCATAGGGCTCTTTCGTGGCGACCACCGCATCCAATTCACGGATATGTCCATTCACCAGCCGGACTCTGAACCCTGTCCCTTCGATCCTTCGATACTGACCCGATCGGAGCATGACAATGAGGCGTTCGTTCGAGAGCAGGGCGAGGACTCCCGCCAAAAGCATGGCCCACCCCGCGAGGCTGAAAACATCTCCGACATAGCTCGGACCCCGCCAATACGGAGAAATGATGCAGTACAAACCGAGGGCGAACGTGCCGCAAATGAGCATGTCGTACCACTTTGGAGGGGCGACCACCAGCCGCGATCCTTCTCGGTCTAGCCGAGCCACGAGGGGAGTCTCTAGCCCCGATTTTCGGCGAATCGATGGGGGGCGTGGCGGGTATCCGTTTTCCCACCCACGGTTTTCTGGGGGGCGCGGGGCTTGTGGATGCTGTTGGATGCTCATACAAAAATTGTCGGGGAAACCTTGACAAACGGCACGGTCCCCGTGGTCATACTAGGGGATGTTACTGAATTCTGTGGTTTTGTGCATTTCCATGATGCAGGCACCTCCGCTGAAGTTGCCGACAGGAATTTGGCCAGGAGACAATCCCGAAAACTCATTGACGAATGGCGTCTATGGTTCGCCCCCGGTCCCTTATGAGGGGCCTGTCCAAGGGTTTGAGGGGACATTTAAGGGTTCGGAGGCCATTCTTGTTTCGGTTTCCGTTCAACTCGAGCCTACAGGGGAGAAGAAGGTTGTTTATGTCGACCATTGCATCAACGC
>CAZBXR010000004.1:0-50360 GCA_964496145.1 uncultured Chthonomonas sp.
ATCCGGTGATCTGCGCGGAACTTGCGCCAGAGAGTCGGATCGCCGCGAGAGCGACGGGAGAGAGTCGGATCACGGCCTTTTCATAAGAGTACTTCCCATTTTCGAGTTCCCCGCGAAGCACCCCGCCCTTCAGCGTAAACTTGAATTTCGGGGAGATGTTTTCATCCGTCTCGAAGGTCACGTTCTTCTGACTCGGATCAGCCTCGACGAGGACAGCGCCGCTGAGGTCAATCTCCTTGATATCTGAGGCCTTGAAAGGAAGGGTAATCGTTTTCATCTTCCCATTCCCTCGCACAGTGGGGGCGAATGCACTGCCTACCAGCGTGTGACATCCAGAAAGGGCTCCGGCGGCAAGAATCAGAGCGAATGGCGAGATGCTTCGAATATTCATATGCGTTGTGGCCTATGAGAATCATTATTGCTGTGGTTTTTGCGCAAAAGCCCAAGCGTGGGGCAAAAGGACTAGCACTGCCCTCGAAATCTCCACAGCCCCCAACAGTCTCACCTGAGGAGACACTCGCCACAGGGCGGGATTCTCGCAAGTCCCCAATTTTCGAGAGAGTCTATACTGAGGTCTAGTCATGGTGACAAGGCCAGCAAAGAATATTGTAGGGGGCGACCTCAGCCCATGTGGGATGGACCCGATGACGGGTTTTTATCGAGATGGATCGTGTCAGTGTGGAGGGGAAGATGTTGGAGTCCATGCGGTGTGCTGCATCGTCACCGATGAATTTTTGGCGTATAGCCGGATGGTGGGGAACGATCTCAGCACCCCTCGACCCGAGTATGCGTTTCCCGGACTCAAAGATGGAGACCGATGGTGCCTGTGCGCCAGCCGCTGGCAAGAAGCATTTCAGGCGGGGGTAGCGCCTCTGGTGGTTCTGGAAGCCACGCACGAATTGGCTCTGGAGTTTTGTGACCGGGAGGCGCTTTTGGCGCACGCCTGGACCGGAGATCCGGCGAAGTGATGATGGACGGCTTGCGGCTTTCCGATCCACGAATTCAAGAGGTTGCGGCGACGATTCGAGGCATTCGTGCCGAACAATACCCCGACCTTCCCCCGCACTTCACCTGTTTTGCACCCGAATATGCGGGCTACCACGCCCCGCGCATTGCTCTCTTGGTTCGTGCTTTGGAGCTCTCTGGGGCCGGCAGGGAATCCACCATCTTAGACGTGGGTCCTACCCTGAGTTCCATTGTCTACCGTCAAGCCTTGGGGTGTCGGATCGACTCCCTCAGCTTTTCGCCCGATGGCCCGACTCCCTATGGGCAGAATTTCCAGTTTGATCTCAATCTCGCCCAATCGGAAAGCACATGGAGGACCGATCTCGGAGGATATAGCCACTTGATGTTTACCGAGGTGATCGAACACCTGCATACCGCGCCCCGGCTGGCCCTGCAGTACCTGAAGTCGCTTATGGCCCCCGGCGGATACATCTTCATTCAGACCCCAAACGCCGTTTGTCTCAAACACCGAATTCAGATGCTCGCAGGAAAGCACCCGTTCGAGCAGATATCCGAGGCCGTAACCAGCCCCAACCACTTCCGAGAATCCACCTTGCCCGAGCTAGTTGGTTTCACGAAGGCAGCCGGACTCGAGGTCGTTCACAGTGGCCACTACAATTACTTCGACCCTCGATTTGATCAGAAAAATCAGAAAAGCTCGTGGAAGCGATCCTTGTGGTTTAAGGCGAATGACTACTTCCCAGGAAATTGGAAACGAGGGATGATGGTCGTGGCTCGCCGGACCTAGAGACACGATTTGCAATCGGAAGGGTGTTCATCTCCTGAGGCATTGCAGTTTCGCTCATGGATGTGGATACTGGACGCCTGGACCATGAGTAACCTAGAATTTCGAGAAGTCAAGACCCGAGAAGACTGGGAACTCGCTGTTTCCATTCGCAACCTTTGTAACCCGAACTCTCCCGGGACCGTGGAACAGGCAATGGAGAGTCAAGGCCTTCTCCCAGAAGGGGCCATCGCGGAGCGCCGCCTTGTCTCTCGCGAGGGAACCCTTGTTGGATATTTCGTGGTGATGGAGGCCTTCTGGTATTCCACGCCAGGGAGATTCGAGAATCGCCTCTTTCTGGTTCCCGAGTACGAGACTCCCGAACTGTATGAGAAGATTCTTGCCGAATCTGAACGGCGATCGGTGGAGCTTGGGGCTAAAAAGACTTGCTATTGGGAGCGCTCGATTCGCCCCGATGCCTTAGCATGTTTCGCAAATAGAGGCTACACCGAGACTCAACGCAATCCACAGGGATACGTGAGCCCCGGACAGGTCGATTACTCGGTGTTTCAAGACAAATTGGCTTCTGTGGCGGCCGAAGGTTTCGTCATCAAGTCGCTGGAAGAACTCTCGACGGAAGACCCGCTGTGGGAGCGAAAGTACTACGATCTCAACATGGATGTCATGGCCGATGTCCCCTTGCCAGACCCATTCGTGCCCATCCCCTACGAAGACTTCTTGAAGGACATCAAGACCATGGACCTCCACTGCATCATGATTGCCATCTCGAAAGAGGGCGATTGGGCTGCGCTAAGTGCCATGGACCATAACCGCGTGAACCCGAAGGTGGGCAATACGCTGCTGACCGGAGTCCGCCGAGATTTTCGCCGCAAGTCACTCGCTACGGCGGTGAAAGTCGTGCTCATGCAACGTGCAAAGGAACTCGGGGTCGAGGAAATGTACACCGACAACGAGGAAGACAACCCGATGTTCCTCCTCAACAAGCAACTCGGCTTTGTTGAGGAGTTTCAATACGTGTGCCTCGAGCGAGAGGTCTGACCCAGCTTACGGCTGGATCCCAAAAAGGTCGCCGACCGGGACCGGCTTCAGCCGCTTTTTCTTCAAACCCTCCAGGATGCTCGGAAGAGCTTCTGCGGTGAGGTCCACCGTATCATGGAGGAGGATGATGCCTCCCGCTTTGGCCTTTGCGAGGGCGGCCGAAGCCACCTCTGAACTCGTCTCAAGCCCAAAGTCTCCTGAGTTTGCCGTCCACAAAACCGTGGTCATTCCAAAGCTGTTGGCGGCGGCTAAGACTTCGTCGTTGTATTTCCCGCCGGGCGGTCGGCAAAGGTAGGGCGATACGCCGAGAACCTCTTCAAAAATGGTGGACGCGTCTTCCCACTGGGCGACCATATCCCCCGAGGAGAGGTCGGGCAGCCGAAGGTGGTGCATCGTGTGATTCGCCACCTCGTGGCCTTCAGCCAGGATTTGGCGGGCGAGGGCAGGTTGCGTCTGCAACTTTGACCCAATCATGAAAAACGTCGCCTTGACCTTGTACTTGCGCAGAATGTTGAGGATCTTGGGCGTGTATTCGGGGTGCGGACCGTCATCAAAGGTCAACGCGATCTTCTTCGATTTGACCGGCCCCTGGGTCACGAGGCTCGGGCGGATTTTTGCATCGATCTGGGTTGCACGAATCTCGCGAGTCGCGCGCAGATAGCCCAGGTGCGTGGTGGTGTTTGAATCGACCCACGCGCCGGTCGCGGTAGGCGCGCCTAATGCGGCCACCGCAAAAAACAGGCTGCTCAAGCGCAGTGCGTGCGTCCTTGTGGTCAAGATCATACGAGACGTGTCCATCCTTGGTTCTCCTGAGAACCCATAATAGAAGAGTGAGTTCTCTGATCGTAATCGTGCCTGCCGTGGCATCCATGCCTGAAGCGGATTCGATCTTGCGTTCTAAGCTACCCCATTTTGCCCAAATAACGGAAGAGTCTGAAATCTTTCACATTTCCGCATCCGAGCGGTGTGCGGTACCCGAGGCAGCGGTATTGGGTCTTCCGCCAGGTTCGGTGAACTTATCCGATGGGGCGCTGACCGTGGCTTGTCTGCATGCCGAACCGCCCGCGCGGAGCGTGCATTTTCAGGTGAATCTACTGTCATGCGATCTTGACGGGGTCGTCACGAGAGATCTGCAAAGAGTCACCCACGGCGAGCTAGAAGAGGTTTGGAAGGTTGCCAAGCGACTTGAAACGTCCCAACTGACGCTGCTTCCCATGACCGGTACCTCGATTGCCGGTCTGGTTTGGGAACAAGGATCTCTCGACTTAGGAACGACTTCAGCCTCAGAGATGGATCAGAAGAACCTCCGAAAATCGCTTCCCGAAGGCGATGGAGACGTTTTGCTCACGAGGTTCATCGACGACTCTGTGAACTTACTCACCGATCTCGATCTCAACAAGAGGCGAGTGGACGAAGGCCTTCCTCCGCTCAACTTGCTTTGGCCGTGGGGGCATGGTTTCCGCTCTGCGATGCCCAACCTCCCCCTGCGCCGAGGCCAAGTGGCCCGTTTCACGTCCGATTCGATTCGTCTTGGGGGTCTCGCTTGGCTCTGCCAATATCCACACACCGTGCGCGAATCGGGGCGGGCACTTCTCGCGATCAATCCGGAAGAACTCTTGGCGGCACGCCGAATGATGGAGCCCACGGTGGTGATCTTGGAAACAGTCAAGGTACTTCGGGGGCATAATCGGCTGGAAGAGGCCATGTGGTGGATCAGACAGCTTGATGACGTGATCGAACCGTGGCTTCGTAACGAGAAGGGCGAACGCCACCAGATCACGCTTTTGTTTCCGGGAGACAGTCTGGCCAGCCCAGTGGGCCTCGGGGTCCACTTCGACCCTCAAAACCGTCTTACCAATCATATTCCGTTGGATGAGCGGGCGCTGGAAGAGCGCCTGCCGAGTAAACCTTTATGGGAAATCATGCATTCGCTTTTGTGAGCCGCCTTTTTGCGGCCGTGCCACGACGTCCAAGACTCCCGAGAGCTATCCTATTGGGCTCCTGTCTTGCCGGAGCATGCATGGCCCAGGCCCAGTTCACCACCCAAGAGTGGAAGGGCATCGACCAAGCCCTCTACTTGTCGAACATGAACCTGAAGGATTTGGAGTACGAGCGGCGGCTTTTCACCGATCCGTACCGGTTGCCGCTTGTCGATGCGGCTCTCAAACAGCCTGTTCACGGGGCCGAGGCCACCATGGAACTCCATCGTTTCGCCGAAAAAGGATCGATGAGCGCGATTCTCAGTCGGTCACGCCAAGAACTTGGTTTCCCCGCCGTCCTGCTCGATGGTTCGACTCCCCAGGCCACGAATCTCGAGGCGTTGCCAGAGGAACTTAGGAGCCCCGTAGGGTCTCTCATCGGCTGGGTGGCCAAAACAAACGCGGTCATTCGCGTGGCGCTAGAGCCCTTGAATCCTGCTGAAAAGCGCCAGTTGATCGAGGGGCTACCGACGCTTTTTGTCGATGAGCCTCGCGTCAAGTTTGACTTTGTAAAAGGGACCATCGCCTCGCGAGATACGCTGCTGGCTCTGTTGAAAAAGGTGGATGTTTCAAAGATTCTGCAGGCAGGAGCCGATCTTGCGGCGGCTCAAGAGCGCATCGGCGCCGTCTTGAGAAAGGCCACGGCCGACGTGCCCGAACCTGTCCGATTTATCTCGAATGACCTCAAGGTGGGGGTCTTTGGACGAGGTACCGACCGCCACGATGAAACTGATTTGATGATCACGATCGACCTTGGCGGGAATGACTCTTATTCCGGTCGCCACGGGGTGGGCGTTGGCTACGCGAGTGTCCTTGTCGACCTTGGAGGAAGCGATTCTGTTCAAGTCGGTGACCTGGGAATGGGCGCCGGAATTCTGGGCGTTGGGTTGGCGAAATTCTCGAGCGCGGGAAGCTCCTTTCGGGGAGGCGATTTGTGCTTCGGTGCGGGCGTAGCCGGCGTGGGAGCCTTCGCCAACGAAGGCGGAGATGATGACTACCGGAGCGGGGCGCTGAGTCAAGGAGCGGCAATGATGGGCGTGGGTGTCCTCTTGGACAACAAAGGGGACGACACCTACCGAGCGCAGTACTTTAGCCAAGGAGCTTCTTCGGTGGCCGGTCTCGGATGGCTTGTCGATCGAACGGGGCGCGATCTCTACCAGGCGGGGGGGCTCGTTCCACACGAGCCGCTCATTCCCGGCGTCACAATTTCATTCTCGCAAGGCTTTTCGACCGGTTGGCGCGAAGATTCTGGAGGCATCAGCGGCGGCATTGGGCTGCTCACCGATTTCCAGGGTGACGATACCTATCGAGGGGAGACCTACTGCCAGGGAGCCTCGTACTGGTTCGCGCTCGGGTCTTTGTTCGACGCCACCGGGCACGATCAGTATTCTGCTTATCACTACAGCCAAGCGAGCGCCATGCACTTTACCGTCGCTTCGCTCTTCGACTTGGCGGGCGATGACGCGTACACAGCCAAGTGGGGTGCGAGCCACGCCATCGGGCATGATTATGGCGTTGCAGTCCTCCTGGATCGCACTGGAAACGACATCTATTCGGCTCGGGATTCGAACCCATCCGTCGGAGTCGCGAACGGCGTTTCTATCTTCGTAGATTCCGAGGGCGATGATCGGTACATGGGCCCTCCTGCGCAAGCCAACGCCTCGCGTGGGACCGGGTCTCTCGCCGTATTCGTGGACCTTGCCGGAGCAGATAAATACCGAGAAGGTCTGGAAGACGGCGCGGCCGAAGCGCGTGCTCTTTGGGGCATGGCCCTGGACTTCCCGTGGAGTGCTCCGGTACCAGAAAACTCGGCATCGGCCCCGGCGAAGCCTGCTCCGGGATCGCTGGCTCTCGGCACGCCAGAAGAGATGGAAGCTCTCTACCGCACCGCCACCCAATGGCAAGTTGGATCGGCGGTGGACAGCGTGGCTCAGGCTGTGAACAAACTGGTCGCCATGGGAATGCCAGCTTTCGAATGGATGGTGGATTCAAAGCTAGAGCGGGCCGATCGCCTGCAGATTCGAGCTTTTGAGCAAGTGATGCAGGGGATCGGAGCCGATGCCCGCCTCTTCATCGCGGGGCGAACACTCACCGCGAGCGACGTGCTGCTCGGAAAGATCGTCACGCTTGCCGCCGCGACTCGCCTCGTAGAAATTGGCCCTGCGTTGCCGGGAATCCTCGCGAAACCCGCCTTGCAGCGAGCCGCAGTCCGGCTCGCGGGCGAGATTGGTGCGAAGGAAGCCAGCGGGGAGTTGCAGTCTCTTGCGGCGAGCAAAGACATCGTGATTGCGACGAATGCGATGGTGGCGCTGGGGCAAATCAAGCCCAAGGATGCACTTGGCACGGCCACCGCGATGCTTCAGAGCGAGAACGTGCACATGCGGATGGCGGCCATCGAGATTGTTGGCGCCTATCCGGTCGAAGGGATGGAAATCGTGACGGCGCTTATGCGCGGAGTCGAAGAGCGAAAGTTGCGTGTCGCGCTCCAAATCCTAGGGAAGTTTGGGACCCCCGATGCGCTTGAGATTGTGGGGACAAACCTGAGAAATCCTCTCATCGGCGTCCGAATCGACGCCCTGAAAATCCTCGCGAAGCGATGCCCCGAGAAGTTTGTTGCCGATCTGAACAACCTCAAGAACGATCGCTCCGATTTGGTACGAGCGATGGCAAAACGACTTCTACCGAACTGATACCCAGGAGCGAACAGAATCCTAGCGTCGATTCGTCCATTCTTCGTCAGACCGTAAAGTTGCGGTTGAGGAGGTTTCTGATTCGTGAAAAAAGTGTTGAGAAGGGTGGGTGTCCGCGCCGCGATCCTATGCTGCTTGTTCGCCGGGAGTGGGGTATGTGCCCAAGAGTTACCGGGGGTCGAGGCGCCGCCGACGCCGGTTGACTTCTTGCCTTACGGCAAGGAATTCCTTGCGCCGGGGTTTTCGAACCCGATCCATCAACCGGTCCCGGTCGATGGATGGGAGCTCAACACTTCGACGCCGCTCATCTTTGGTCACGGGATTCGGCTGGCCGACCAACGTCCTGGGGTGAGCCTTCCAGAAAATCCGAGGAATGTCGCGTTCATTTACGACATCCGGCAAGACGAGATGCGCATCGTTTCGGGCCTCCCCAAGAAGTATTACTCCGTAAGTTACGCAAGTTGGGTAGGGGGAGATCCATCCGTGATCCTCTGGATTCTAGTCACGGATGAAACGGTCCAAGACGGCATGAGATATGAAATGTATTCGATCCGGGCCGCGTCTGGAGTGGCATCGAAGATCAATGTGCCTGGAGTGAAGCCAGAGGACGAACTGGGAGTCTCTGAACAATCTCAATGGATTCTCCACAAGAGTCAAGATCAGCATAATGGGCCAGTCACGGTGCGACTTTTTAACCTAAAAGGTGAGATTCGCGAACTGAATTCTATCGTCCCGCCCGGGTCCCATGCGGTTCTGCAAGACTACAATGCCGGGGCCGGGTTGTTCGTAATTCCAGAGGACCAAAAAAAGTCAGAGGGCACTGTGTTTGACCTAGAAACGCTTCAGCCCATCAAAAGTCAACCGTGGTCACCATCAGTGTTCTTGAGCTCCGTGGGCAACACTGACAGCACGGATCAGACTTCGGCGATGCTGTTTCGAGGACAGGAGAAACCATCGATTGCCGGCCTCATGTCAATGGCCGATGGGTCCAAGAAGTATCTTGATCTTGGCTTTTCTAACGGCGGATATGGTGCGGTCACCCGAGACGCGAAGTACTGCGTTGTCGAATACAATCGCGCGCTCTTCCTCACCGAAATCGTACGGGTCTCCAAGGAACAAAAAGAGGCCATTGAGAAGCAAGCGGTGATCCAAAATGCCCTCCAAGTCGGCAAGCAGGTAGGAACTGCATTTCTCATGTATTTAATGGATCAAGAAAAGATGCCTTCAAAGCAAGGATTCCGAGAAGAGGTGCTTCCGTACATGAAATCGAAAGACATGTTGTCTCAATTTGTCTATACGGGTTCAGAAGACCTTGATCTAGGTAAGGCGAGTAACCCGAGTCAAATCGAGGTTGGATTTGTACCCGGGCCGGGAGGCAGAGCCGTCGTCTACGCCGATGGACATGTCGTCTGGGTCCCTGACAAGTAAGAAAGCGTGAAGTACACTAGGCTCAATCCGAGGAGTCCCTCGGCGTTGAGGAACGAAAATCATGGCAAGTATTTCTGATATTGAAGGCGTAGGCCCTGCGTATGCTGAAAAGCTGGAAGCGGCAGGAGTCAAGACTGTAGAAGGTCTCTTAGAGACTGCAGGATCGAAGAAGGGTCGCGAAGAACTGGCAGCCTCCACGGGCATTGCCGAAGCAAACATCTTGAAGTGGGTAAACCACGCGGATTTGTTCCGCATCAAGGGTGTTGCGGGTCAATTCGCGGAGCTTCTTGAGGCCGCCGGAGTGGACTCTGTCCCCGAGCTCGCCCAGCGCAACGCAGCCAACCTCGCCGCAAAAATGGAAGAAGTGAACGGGGCAAAGAACCTCGCAAACCGGACTCCAAGCGAATCAGAAGTTGAAAAGTGGGTGGAAGAGGCCAAGACTCTGGACCGCGCCGTTCACCACTAAGAACCCCCTTTCGAATCAAATGAGCCCCGCGTCGAAATCGGCGCGGGGCTCATTTGTTCATTGACCCATGCCTATCGGCGCTTGCGCCCGGTCGAGCCACCAAACAGCCCTCCGAGAACGCCTCGGATGAGCTGGCGACCCAACTGACTTCCCGCAGCGCGGGCCACGCTCTTCACCATGGATTCCACCACGGAATCAGAGCGCCGCGCGGGGGCGGCGGCCCTTTCTTCTGCTTGAGCTTGCTTGGCCTCCTCGGCAGCTTGCTCTTCGGCGGCTTGCTGCTGGGCGACTTGCTCCCCTCGCGCTCGCAAAATCTCGAACGCGGATTCACGGTCGATCAAGTTATCGTATCGACCAAACAGCGGGGAACTATTCAGCGAGGCTTTCCGCTCCTCATCGGTCGCAGGGCCCACCCGAGATTGGGGCGGCGCAATCAAAACTCGGTCAACCACGGTGGGAATGCCCTTTTCGTCCAATGTCGAGACCAAAGCCTCTCCGATCCCGAGTTCGGTGATCACCTGCTCGACCCCAAACTTTGGGTTGGCTCGGAAGGTTTCCGCAGCCGACTTGACCGCCTTCTGGTCACGAGGGGTGAAGGCCCGCAGAGCGTGCTGGACGCGATTTCCTAATTGTCCCAACACCGTCTCGGGGATATCGATGGGGTTCTGCGTGACAAAGTAGATACCGACACCCTTGGAGCGAATCAAGCGGACCACTTGTTCAATCTTTTCGACCAAGACCTTAGGCGCATCGTTGAACAAAAGGTGGGCTTCGTCAAAGATAAATGCAAGTTTGGGCTTGGCAAGGTCTCCCGCCTCGGGGAGCTCCTCGAACAGTTCGCTCAGGAGCCAAAGCAAAAAGGTTGAGTACAACCTTGGGCTCTGCATGAGGACATCGGCGGCCAATATGTTCAGGTATCCGCGCCCCTCGCTGTTCATCCTCATGATGTCGAGCAGGTCGAGGGCGGGCTCACCAAAAAACTGCTCCGCGCCTTGCTCTTCGAGGACCAGAAGCTGCCGTTGAATCGCCCCGACCGTGGCGGGCGACACGTTTCCATAAGTCTTCGTCAACTCAGCCGATTGCTCGCTGACGAAGGTCATCATAGCCCGCAGATCCTTGAGATCCAGCAACAGCATCCCGTTGTCATCGGCGACCTTGAAGGCAATGTTTAGGACGCCCTCTTGTACATCGTTCAGGTCGAGGAGCCGAGCGAGGAGCAGGGGCCCCATCTCGGAAATGGTGGTTCGGACGCGATGCCCTTTTTGACCAAACAAGTCCCAGTAGATCGTGGGGTATCCGTTATGAGTGTACGGAGAGAGCCCGATATCAGCGGCTCGCTTCTCAAAGACTTCTTTTCCTCCGCCCGGGTGGGCCATCCCGCTCAGGTCTCCCTTCACGTCGGCCATGAACACGGGGACCCCGATCCGCGAGAATCCTTCCGCCAAAGTTTGCAACGTGACGGTCTTTCCGGTGCCAGTCGCCCCGGCGATCAGGCCATGTCGGTTGCCATACTTCGCGAGCAAGACCGCATCTTGCTCCCCACGTCCCAGGAGGATTACATCACTCATATCACCAGGAATGTACCCGCCGTGCCGGGATTACACATCCCCGTCGAGGAGATAATTGTCGGACAAGATGAAGTAGTCCAGCAAATCCACGCTTGTGTCGCCATTAAAGTCGGCATTCGCGTTGAACCCTGCATCGCCTACCGAGAGATTATACGAGTCTGAGAGGGCGAAGTAATCCAGGAGATCGACGGTGTTGTCGGCATTCGCGTCGCCATTGACAAGCGAGATCGTGCCTGGCAGTGTGAAGCCTGTCAGCGGCAACATGCTCACCGAAGGCCCTGATTTCCACAGCCAGTGCGAACCTCGAACCCGAACAGTGTACGGTCCGCCCACATTAGCAGAATTCATTTCGTACGCGAACGTCCCGTCGGCGGCGAGGGTGGTGGAACCTGAGTCAATGACCGTTCCGCCTCCATTTCGAACTTCCACCGAGACGGACTGGCCGCCGGGGCCGGGAAGGAAGTTCCCGAGGGCAACCGTGCCGCGTAGGAAAATCTTGGGAGCAGGAAGATAGACGTAGTAAACATCCTGTCCGCCCGAGAGCGTGGATGGGAACGCACAATGGGCGCCATTCGCATCACTCACTAACCCGAGATAGTCGCCAATCTTGTTTTGGTTGGGCCAACCAATCACCGGATCAAATGCGGGCGATACAGCCTCGTTTACCGACCAAGTGAGGCCGCCATCAAGAGAATACGACCGGTAGAGCATCGAGTTAATGCTTCCCGCTGGGGCGTTTCGGTTGTCGAGCCACACCGCATCGAGACGTCCGTTGGGTGCGCACGCCAGTGTTCCAAACCAGTGCACCTTCGATTGTCCTTGCGGATCATCATTGACTCGCTTCGCGGTGGACCAAGTGCTTCCCTTGTTGGTCGACCGGATGAACATGACATCCGTGGGGTTCGTGGCGTTCACGCGAAGGCTGTGGAGCATGTAGATATTTCCACGAGTGGGGCCGTTGCTCCGATCGGCGCACATACTCATCTGGCCAGAGAGCCCTCCCGGGTTGAAGGCCGCTTGAAATTCCACCGAACCGCCCATGTTGGGGTTTCTCGTAAGGTCGAAGGTTGGCGTCACGCTCGGGTCTTTCGCATTGCTTGATCGCACAAAGCGCATCGTCGCACTGCCGTTTGTTCCGCCGATATAAAGGGTTCCATCGGGGCCGACATCCAGCGTTCCCCAGATGGGAGACGTGGGCAAGTTGATGGGATCCGACCAGGTGGTTCCGCCGTTGGTACTTCGGCTGAATTGTCGCCCGCTAAAGTTGTTACCGGCCGTGCTCCAAATTTGGTAAACATTGCCTGCGCCAATCCCGTTGGTCTTGTCGATGGTGATCCACTGTTTGTCGCCGCCGGTCGCGTAGTTGGGGCTCCCCCATGTCTGGCCGTAATCCGTCGAGATGTACTGATCGGTATAAAACGTGCCTTGGAGGCTGTTGTAGTGAAAAATCCCAGCCGCGGTGCTATCCAATACCGGGTCGCTTCTAAAGACGCCAGGGTTGATCGTCGACTTGTTCCAGGTCATGCCGCCGTCGTTCGACCAGGCAAATCCCGCTTGACGGAAGTTGCTGGCAATATTATCAAACTGTCGCCAACCCACCGAGATCCGCAATGGATTGTTGGGGTCGATTGTGATGCTGGGCTCGTTTGCGGCATCGTTGAGAATGTTCAACTGGCCAGGGGTCACGTTCACTTGGCGGATAACGAAGCCCATGTCTCTCCCTTGAGGCTGGGGAGTGGTGGCAAAAAAGTATGGAGCCAGATACGGGTCCATCTTGCCAAATTCGAGTTCTCGATACAATTCGGCACTCTCTGCAGAACTCCGCGGTTTTTCCTGCGACCAACCCGGCCCCGACGAAACCCCAAGAAACAACACCATCAAGCTTGCAATGCGACAAGTCATGCCCCTAGTATATGACATCGCGCCGGGTTTTCCAAGGAGAATCTTCGCGGCATGAGAGGAGGGTCCCCAGGTATCTTCTCTCACAGTCCTGTGAAAGCCTCCCTCGTGTTGTCCGATGGCTCGATTTGGCGCGGAAAAGCGCTTGGCGCGACAGGCTCTTCCACCGGCGAAGTTGTGTTCAACACGGGCATGACGGGATACCAGGAAATCCTGACCGACCCGAGCTATGCGGGGCAGCTTGTCATTCTCACCTATCCGCTCATCGGGAATTACGGGATCAATGAGGACGACTTTGAGTCGGCAAAGATCCAATGCTCGGGTTTGATTGTTCGAGAGTCTTGCACCACTCCAAGCAACTGGAGGTCCACGCAATCCTTGCAAGCCTATCTAGAGTCGAAAGGCCTCGTCGGGATCGAGGGGATTGACACCCGCAGCCTCACGCAAAGAATCCGGAATCAGGGCGTGGTGATGGGTCTGATCACGACCGGCGATGAAGGCGAGGCCATTGAAAAACTTGCACAAATCCCCGGTTACGACGAGCAAGACTATGTGTACAAGGTTTCGACGAGAGTCCCGTATGCATGGGGATACTCTGGCCGGGAAAACTTAGACTCTTGGCATGAAAAGGCCGACTACAAGCATCGAATCGTGGTGCTCGATTGCGGGCTTAAGTACAACATTTTGCGCCGATTTGCCGCCCTCGGTGTGCGGAGCCTCGTCGTCCCTGCGAACACCCCTGCCGAGGAGATCATGGAATGGAATCCCGACGGAATCTTGCTCAGCCCGGGCCCGGGTGATCCGGCTCGATTGGCACCCGTGGTGGAAACCGTTAAAGACCTGCTCGGGCAAAAACCTATCTTTGGCATCTGTCTAGGCAATCAAATGCTTTGTCACGCCGTCGGTGGAAACACCTTCAAGCTGAAATTTGGGCACCGAGGGAGTAATCACCCGGTGAAGGACCTGCTGGATGGCACGGTCACCATTACGAGTCAGAATCACGGTTACGCCGTCGATCCGAACTCGTTGGGAGGCACGGGGGCAGAGATTACTCAGCTCAATCTGAACGATGGAACGGTGGAGGGGATCCGAGTCCCTGAGGCGCGTGCCATGTCGATTCAGTATCACCCTGAGGCCGCACCTGGACCTTGGGATAGCCGCAAGTACTTCGTCCAGTTTGTGGATGAACTAAGCCGGTAAGGCTTACACTCCTTGCATGCCAGAATAGAACCAGATGCACCAGATGGCCACGTAGGCAAAGCTCCCGGCCAGACAAGCCTTTCGGGCAAAAGCGATGTTCTCTTTGGCGTACTTCCAAATGAACAGCCAGGCCACCAAAAGGGTCATCCCCTTGACCGCGGCAAAAAGCCACTCGCTCTGCTCGATGATCGGCTTCATGAGTGGATTCAGCTCGGTGATGTACCCATAATGGTGGAGCACCGCTGTGGAAATGAGGTCAATCGTTCCAATAAACAGCAGAAGGGCGAGAGCTCGTGTAGGAAATACGATTCGCGATGCTCGTGTCATGAGGTCCCAGAGTTGCAAAATTCGTGCCATCGGCTTTTTTTCCTTCAATCGTCCGCACGATAGAGTCCAAAATGGACCTCACTGTCGCCGTCGATCCGGTAGGGTTATTCACGACGAGTGCGATTGTGTACGTATCGCCGTCGATAGATTGTACGAAACCAGAAAGGCTAATGACCCCAGTGAGGGTGCCAGTCTTTCCGCGAAAAGTGGAGCCATCGAGGCGATTTCCAAGCGTTCCGCGCCCTGGGGAGACCAAGGCGTCATAAAAGCGGGGATACCAAGGCTGGGTCTTGCTCCAGTTGAGCAGCGAGACCAAACCCCGCGCCGTCACGAGATTTTGACGGCTCAACCCGCTTCCATCTGTGACTCGGGCCGGATTTCCAGACCAGCCAACGACCTTGGTCAAAAACTCTTCACATTTGGCAGTCGCGATCTCGTATGGGTTCGCGATCGGCCCTGTCATCCCCTTCAGTCCCGCCATGAGCAGCAAGTTTTCGGCGTACAGGTTGTCGCTTCGCACCAAACAGTCCTCCGCGATGTCTGCCAGAGCGGGGCTCTTCAGTACGAGATCAGGCGCACGGTCGAACACCTTTGTACTGGGCTGAAGCATGTCGGCGAAGAAGCGTCCGGCGGCTTCGGCGGGCTTTCGCAGAGCGAACGCCTCGACAAATTTGCTCTCCGTGGGTGGTTTTCCGGCCATCGTCACCGCCCCCGACCAATAGTCATATCGCGCGCGGGGAGTTCCGGTCGATTCTCCGCCCCAAGCTCGAATCTTTAGCTCGCGGGGCAAAGGGCGAAATCCATTCGGATCGACCCACACTTCGAAGCTCCCGCGATCAATGGTGAGAGCTGAGACAGGTGCCGCGTACCGATTTGGCAAGTCGTCGATCTCCCATGTGCCATGGACCCCTGGATTGTAAAGCTGTTTGAGATAGGCAGTGGGAAGCTTGCCGCCGAGCGACGCTACCGCCTCTCGTAACCTTGTCGATGTCATGGTGGGATCGCCCAGGGCTTCAACATAGTAGCTCCCGTTCTCCTTCCAGACCTTGGTCTCAGAGACGTAGTCGGGACCCAGGGTCGAAAGCGCGAAGAGGTTCGAGATCAGCTTTTGGTTGCTTGCCGGGAGCAGTCGGCGCTGCGAGTCTCTTTCGAAGATCACCTTGCCCGTGCTGTTTTCTACGTACACCCCGATGCTAGCCCCCTTGAGGGCAGTCTGATTCAGGAGCGATTCGATTTGGGAGGGCAGGTCTTGTTGGACATATCCAACTGCGAAAGACAACGAGAGCAGCGAGCCAACCATCGCGATGGTTTACCCCAAATGCGTTAGGCCGATGTCTTGGGCTGAAACTTTATGGCGAGCCATCGAATGATAACGTTCACGAGGGCGACCCAGAAGACGAGGAACAGCGCACCGCTCACCGCAAGTTCGATGTTGATATCCGAGGGTGATTTCGCCCCGTTGTAGATGCTGAGCGGAAGCGCGCCCATCGACTGGCGTGGGTCCCAGATGATTTCACGGTTGCCGAGCGTCGTAAAGAGAAGTGGTGCGGTTTCTCCGCCCACCCGGGCGATCGCGAGGACTACGCCCGTCAAGATGCCGCTTCGGGCGGCAGGGAGCACGACATGCAATACGGTGCGCCATTGGGGGACCCCCAATCCATAACTAGCTTCGCGGAGCCCGCCAGGCACCATGCGAATCGCCTCTTCGGTGACCCGAGTGATGACCGGGATCATCAGTAGCGCGAGCGCAATTGCTCCCGCTACGGCGTTAAAGTTTTTCCAGCCCTCTACGTCCTTCAGATTCATCACGACCAGCAGGTAAACGAGAATGCCCGCGATGATAGAGGGAAGACCCGTGAGAACCTCAGCAAGGAATCGAATGGTGGCGGCGAACCACCCTTTGCCAACCTCGGCGAGATAGATACCCGCGAGGATGCCGATGGGTACTCCCACCAGCGCCGCAAGAAGGACGATGATGCCACTGCCCACAATGGCGTTGGCATACCCTCCGCCTGGCATTCCGGTTGGCTTCTCGCCCTTGAAAAAGAAATCAGCATTGATGCCGGGAAGCCCCTCTTTTGCCAGGTGCCAGATGAGCAGAAGCAGCGGAATGAGCGCGACGACGGCTCCGATGTATCCCATCGCGTAGGTCGCGAAGTGGCGGAGCTTGCGCCGCTTTTCCCAGGGCAACACGGCAAGAGCCACGAAATAGGCAACGAGGAGAGAGGGGACCAGGATGAGAAGAAACTTAAGCATCAGATCATCCCACTCTTCTTTCGCATTCGGTTGACCATGTACCTTGCCAACATGTTGATGCAGAAGGTCACGATGAACAAGACGAGACCGAGGCCAATGAGAACCTCTTTGAATTTCGAATCCGCCTCTCCAAAACTGGTGGCAATCATGCTGGAGAGCGTGGCGGAGGGTTGGAGCAGATTCGCGTTGATGGTGGCGCTGTTGCCAATCAACATCGAGACGGCCATCGTCTCTCCAAGCGCTCGACCCAAACCAAGAATCACGCCTCCGAGGATTCCGCCCGATGCGTATGGAATCATGACGCCTTTCAGCGCTTCGGATTTATTCGCCCCCAGCGCCAAGGCTCCGTCTCGCATATGCCTTGGCACCACCATGAGCATTTCACGGGTGATCGCGGCGACGGTCGGGATGATCATGATTCCCAACACAACCCCGGCGGACATGAGACTTTGGCCGGTTTGGTTCTTGCTGGGGTCGAAGAGCCCCGTCCAGCCGAGTGAGTATCCGAGGGCAGGGAAGAGTTGAGTCTTCATCCAGGGAACCAACACCTGCAGCCCCCACAAGCCATAGATGATGCTGGGGATGGCCGCAAGCAGGTCCACGAGAAAGCTCACGGGTTTGAGCAACCATTTGGGAGCGAGTTCGACTAAGAACGCCGAGACCAGAACTCCGGTGGTGCCGCCGATGATCAGCGCGATGATCGACGAAACGAAGGTTCCGTAGATGAGGGGCAAAGCGCCGTAGTTGTTTTTAACCGAGTCCCACGTATTTTGGTAGAAGAACTCGAGGCCCTGGGCTTTGATCGCGCCCTGAGACCCTGCAAAAAGCTGCCACAAAGACAAAATGACGATGGCCAGAACGATCAGGCCACCGCTGAGGGTTGTCCACCGAAAGACCACATCGCCTAGCCGAATTTTCACTCGGCTAGGCGCGCTTTTCTGCGATGAGTCTCCGGCTATTGCCACAGGTTTTATTGAACCTTAATCGCGTCAATCTTTTCCGCGACGGCCTTTTGCACGGCCTCGGGGAGTTTCGCGTAGTGAAGTTCTTCAGCCTTGGCTTGACCTTCCATGACGACGTACTTCAGAGCGGCTTGGATACCCTTGCCAGAAGGATTCTTCGACATATCGGCAGGAGCCAGGAAGTAGACGAAGCTGGAGATTGGGTAGCTCTCGGCTCCGGCGGCATTCACGATGCTCAGTCGCATGTCTGCGGGAAGGACTGCGCTCGCGCCAGCGGCTGTCACAGCGGCACCAGTAGGTCCAACAAAATTGCCCTCTTTGTTCTTCACGAGAGCCATGCCGAGTCCGGCGTTGATCGCGTAGCTCGTTTCGATGTAGGCGATGGCACCTGCGGCTTCCTTCGTCGTCTTGGTCACGCCATCGTTTTGTGGAGACTGTGTGATCGACGCATCCCAGTTGAGCTTCTTGCCCTTGCCCATGTTTGCCTTCCAGTCGGCATCGACTTCACTCAAGAAGTCGCTGAATACGTAGGTCGTTCCCGATCCATCGGCGCGGACTACAACCGTGATGTTGAGGTCAGGGAGCGTGGTTCCTGCGTTGAGGGCGGCGATTGCAGGGTCATTCCACTTCGTGATCTTGCGGGTGAAGATCTTGGCCAAAACTGCGCCATCGAGCTTCAAATCCTTGACTTCTGGCAGGTTGTAGGCAACCGCCACGCCACCGAGCACGAGCGGAAGATTCAGTACATCAGAGCCGAGCTTGGTCTTGGCTTCGGCCATTTCTTCGTCGGACATCGGGGCGTCACTCGCGGCGAATGGAACGGTTCCGTCGGTGAACGCGGTGATTCCTGCGCCCGAACCGCCACCTTGGTAGTTCACGGTGATTCCGCCTGCATCCTTGTGCATTTGGAACACGTTCTCAAGGAATGGCTTGACGAAGCTGGAGCCCTTGGAGTCCACCGAGACCGACTTTGCATCAGGAGTTGTGCTGCCGTCCGCCGAGGTGGTTTCGGCAGTCTTAGAGCCGCATCCGGCCAGGCTCAGCAGTACCGAACCCGCGATGACGAAGAAAGAAATCTTTTTAGTAAGAATCATGGTCGTTTGAAACGTCGTTCAGACACCCACAAGAGTACCTGGCAGGCCTTAACAATCAAGTTAAGTTTCCTTAACAATTGGGGTTTGGCGCGAGAGGCAGACTTAGGCTTTCTTGCAGAGAACCCTTGCTATGAATCGCTCCATTCTGTAGTAAATCCCCATGGGCTTCGTGCCTGGATTCGGGCCAATATCGAGAATCCATTCTCGCGTCCAGCACTCCTGAATCATCCAGAGAATGTTACGAGCAAACTCGCCAACCGACCGTTCGGAATCGCCAGGGAATGCCCCGGCTCCCAGCGCTTTGGCGGTGGGATGCACACGACGAGCCATATCGTTCCCGATGACGATGCCGTTTTGGCTGCCAAAAGGCAAATCGTGTGGGTCTGTGTAGAGTCTGGCCCGATGCATGCGCCACGCATTGTTGTGCCTTGCTTCAAACATGCCGGGAGATGCACCGGGTCTATTTCTAACCATGGCTAGGAGCGCTCCGGATTCTTGAATTCAGGAATGTCATCGAACTTGATCTCCCACGTTTCCTCTTGGCACCGGACCTTATGGATTCCGGTGCAGTACATCGTATGCTCGTCTGCCGAAAGGACCTCGAAATCATCATGGGCGACTGAGCCATCGTAAAGGATCGTTCCCTCAGTGGTAATGACCGCAACGCAAATCGAATAGGTCAAGATCGCGCCCCGGGGACAGAGCATAAACCTTACGAAGGATGGCCCAGCACAGGGTACGGGGAGAATCTCTTTCGAAGGCAACAAAACGTACGCCCAGCCGTTGAGCACCACGATGGTAGAGTCACCGACTCCAGTTGGAGCGACCGTCAGATCGCTCCAACCGCGGGCTAAAAAGACCCTGCGAACGCCTCCGTCTGGATATGTGAGCTCAAGCGCATGCCAGCTTTCTGGCCGGTCGTCTGCGCTCACCTTCGACCACCCGGGTTCCTCTAGCCCTCCTTTGGGATAGTCCGTCTCTAGAACTTCGATCATCGTATTCTTAGTCTATCTGTGATGCCTCCTTGGTGGGCATTTCATCGAGGGCGCTAGAAACGACCTACTTTGGCTTGACTCGTTCCAGATCGATTTCGATCTGACTCGGGCCGCCGAGCCAATAGTGATTGGTGAACTCGTCAATGTTTCCCCCTTCATAAGAAATGAAGAGGTGATCTTCCTTCTGACGAAACTTGACTCCTTCGAGGCGACTCCCCGCGAGAATTGTCGATTCCGTAAGGTCTCGGCACTTGAGTTTGTATTCGGTGTGAAAACTGTCCCACGCACCACTGCCGCTGTTTACCTCTCTCAAAGTGCAACCAGAGAATCGCAGCACCTCGCGAGATGACTCCGTACCGCACCCGCACCCAACAAGGGCGAAGCACACCACGAGGATGGCTACCGTATACATGAACTGGATGGTTATCCTGATCTCAATGGCTCCTTGAAGTCTATTTTGCCGCCAAATAGGGTTACGTTCGCAGGCATTTGCAATGGGCAACCTCACGGAGACGTCAATCCACGTCGGACGAGAACGACCTCCACTTCTGTTTGATCGTCGAGCCGAGCGCTATTGTAAAAACTAAGTATCTTCCCGCCGGAGTAAGTCACCCTTAACACATCCTTTGAAATACGTTGGACATCCAGTTTTCCCAGGTTGTAACCCCTCAAGAGTGGCGTCCCGACCATTCCCCTTTCTGGGGTCCCCCAATACAACTCCTGCACGGTCGGGGTTGTCGCGTGCCCATTCGCCTCTCGGTACACGATCTGCAGATCACCCGAAAGCAGAACTTTGTCCTCGTGGATCGTCGAAGGCTCACAGGTTTTCACGATGAGCAAACCGATGAGGGCGAAGACCGATAAACCAATGACCAGGAGCGTGAGCCGCTTCATGAAAAACCGCGAAGTGGGGTTGGCGCGTCGGAAAGAACGGTGCACCGCCTGTGAGGTTAAACACTTCCATGGGGCTGGACTGTTCCCGTGACTTCTTGTCGCCGAGTCTCCACCATTTGATGCACAGGAGAACTGCGTCCAGCGACTTTCCGTCGAAAACTCGCTCGGTCTCGTCAATCACTACTTGATGGCCCGACATACTCTTTTGGTTACGCTCGCAGACGCCTGGGAGAGACTCTACCTCGGGCCGATGGCTTCGGGACGGGGAGACCGCCGCACTGCTCTTCTTGGAGGAAGTGCAGGATCAAAGATAGCTAATACGTGATCTCAAAGACAGCATCCCCAAAAAAAGGCGGAGCTGACTTCTCTGTTATCCGGATCGGCTTGATCGACTTTCCATCTATTGTCTCCGCTTGGAACGGTGGTTTATAGGGTCGGTACTCGCTCCCCCATTCGAGAGAGGTACCTGCGGGGCAGTGTCTTTTCTCCGCAGACATCGGCTTTTTCAGGACGATGTCGTCGCCCCTTGTATTGGTCACCGTGACCTTCCAAAGGTCACGGTGTGTTCCGACAATCCATGCAACCATGGTGAACAGAATCGCAAGGGTGCCCCAGACGACATAGAGTGCGAGCCTGACATACCTATTCACTGCTGCACCCTTAACAGCCCCGTAGGATAGCCAATTTTCTCTGTGCTCGTCGTGCCTGCTTCCGCTTCGATTCCGTAGGGAACACCGTCATGACTGAAGGCAAACACGTACTGCATTGTGATCGTGGATACGGATCTAATGGCATTCCCGCCATGATCTTCAACTCCTCGCTTCATTTGGACTCTCCGTTACCCTCTCAGACACCTGGGAGAGACTCTACCTCGGGCCAAAACACCCAGGACAAAAGAGATTCTCCTCCCCGACATCGTCGGGGAGGAGAGGAGAAAGTCGCCGAAAAGCCGAGTTACCAGCCGTTGGGGTTGCTGCGGTAGGTGCCGAACTCCACGATGTTGTATCGGTCCCAACCGGCTTCTTCGAGGATGTACTGGTGGTACACCGAGATCTTTCGACGCCAGGGGTCTTCAAACTCATGCCGAGCCACCACCTTGGCGCCGCCCCATCCACGGGTCATACGCACAATCTCGTATCGCCGAGTCTTCGTCGAATAGATGTTGTCGTACATCAAGTCGTAAAAGTCGTCGGTGCTGATGGCGTACCCGCGCCTTCCGTCGGCCTTGATCACAACCACGCCTCGCCTTGGAATCAAGGAGTTGAGGAGCCGAAGGTCTCGGCGCTCGAAGATTCGAACCAAGTCTCGGGTCGTGGAATAGAGTCCGTAATCGCGGTCATCTCGATCGTATCGATCTTCGTACTCAAAATCGCACTCTTCGTCCTCATACGTAAACCTCCACTGCGGGAGCCGCACGCTGATTCGGATGCTGCTGACATAGCCCGGAAGGTGAGGGTAGGGATACCAAGGCGAGACATCGCACTCGTCGCGATAATCGAAGCTGTAGTACGGATAGCAGAAGCTATTGTCGTTCCACCGCGAATCATAGTGGTAGTAGCCCGAACGGTAGTTCGGCTCGGTTCGGTTTTCGCGCCGGGCTCGGCGTGATGCTTCATTTTCATCGACCGATTCAAAGTCGCGATACCGATTCAAATCTCGATCAGAATTTCTGCTATCCGAAGACCGAGTTGCAGAGTTTCCATTGCTGTTCGATCCGTAGCGAGCAGGGCCGGTTCGGCCACGGCCTCCCATCAGATCGGAGTCGCCGCGCGAGGAGCCTCCTTGCGAACTGGTCGTCGATCCACCGCCGCGTGGTGAAGGGCCGCCAGAGTCTCGGTCGCTTACGCGCCCGCCAGAGGTGCTGCCTCCCGACTTCGTGCCTCCATCGGATTTGGAGCTACCACCGCCCCCGCTCTTGCTTCCGCCCGAGCTTCCGCCGCCACCTTTTCCCCCTCCCTTTTTGCCTCCGAGCAGGCTATCGTCGGCAATTGCCGCGGTCGCCAGGAGCGCCACCATCGTCAGTGCGAGAATTCTATGAACTTTCATGGTCTTTCCTTGTGGTCAGCCTCCCATGAGGAGATCTGTACACATCCAACGTTCGAGGGGCAAAGTTTTGTCATCCTTGCCAGGAGATTCCCCTGCGAAAGTGCCAAAATGTAGAAATATGGCTACTCGGCAAATTGCTGTGATCCCCGGCGATGGGATCGGACCTGAGATTATGGATGCGACGATCAGCATCCTCGAAGCAACGGGCTTCCATGCAGATTGGGTCTATCTTGAGGCGGGTCTCAGCGCGGTGGAAAAAGGACTCGATCCCATGCCCGCCGAGACCATCGACAAAATTCGAGAGATCGGAATCGCGCTGAAGGGCCCGACGACGACTCCAAAGGGCGGTGGGCACCAATCCGCAAACGTGTTGCTCCGCAAGGCGCTGGACCTCTATGCAAACGTTCGGCCGGCGCGCACTCTGCCGGGCGTCAAGGGGCCGTTCGCCGATAAGCAGCTAGACCTTCTCATCGTTCGCGAGAACACCGAGGACCTTTATGCGGGCATCGAATTCAAGCCTCACCCTGACATTGCGCAGGCGGTGAAGGTCATCACTCGACAAGGCTCCAACCGAATCTGCCAGTACGCGTTTGACGCGGCGCGGCGCCAGGGCCGAAAGAAGGTCACGGCCGTGCACAAGGCCAACATCATGAAGCTCAGCGATGGAATGTTCCTCGAAGAGTTTTATCGCGTGGCCGAAGATTTCAAAGACATCATCGCCGACGACATCATCGTCGACAACTGCTGTATGCAACTCGTGACGAGGCCCGAGCAATTCGATGTGCTCGTGACGGAAAACCTGTATGGGGATATCGTGAGCGACCTGTGCGCGGGTTTGGTGGGCGGGCTTGGCCTCGCTCCCGGCGCGAACATTGGCGAAAAGGGCGCCGTGTTCGAGGCCGTCCATGGTTCTGCGCCAGATATCGCCGGGCAGGGAGTGGCGAATCCTACCGCGCTCCTGATGAGCGCCGTGATGATGCTCCGCCACCTAGGACACAACGAACAAGCGGATCGCATCGCGAACTCCGTGCTTCGAGTTTGCTCCGACGGAAAATGTCTCACCGTCGACCTTGGTGGCAAGGCGAGTACCGGGGAATACAAGGTCGAAGTGATTAAGCAGGCAGGGGCCTAACGTTGGCCTACGAGTCCTTCTCAAAATCGATTCGGGTCGCAGCGACGCCAGAGGTCGCGATGACTTTTTGGCTCATGTCGGGCTTGACCGAGCAGTGGTTTGTACAAAAATGCGCATTTTCCGTCCCCGAGGGCCGGCCTAGGCTCGAAAACGAGCTTGCGCAGGCTGGCGACAAGTACAAATGGGAGTGGGCAGACGGAACAGTAGACACATCGACTATCCAAAAAGTGGATTTTCCCATCTATTTCACTTCGGGATGGATGGACGACGAGAACGAAATCGAGGTCCGGTTTGTCCCCGAGGATGACGGAGTGATCGTGACCGTGGTACAACATAACCGGCAAGAGGGAGAAGAAGAAAGACGAATGTGTACTGAAAACTGCGCGGCGGGGTGGACATTCTTCCTCACAAACTTCAAATCGGTTTTAGAAGGCGGAAACGACCTCCGAGAATTTAACGTCACCCAAGAAGATCTGGTGAACTTCTGATGACCGTGCTCCTGTTAGGGAGCACCGGAATGTTAGGACACGAGATCAAACAAGCCCATCCAGATTGGTGGGCCCCCTCGAAGTCCGAACTCGATCTGCTCACGCAAGATTGGACAACCCTCGAAAAGCGACCTGTCTTTGTAGTCAACTGCGCCGCTTTCACTGCCGTGGATGCCGCTGAATCCCAAGAAGCCGAGGCCATGGCTCTCAATGCCGCCGCGGTGGGGCGCCTGGCAGAGTGGTGTCACGCCGAAAAGATTTCGCTCATACACATCTCGACTGACTTTGTGTTTGATGGGTCCTCTGCGACCGCCTATGTCGAAACCGACGCCACCGCTCCCTTGGGAGTCTACGGCAAGTCGAAACTCCTCGGTGAGCAACTCATTGCAGAATCTGGCTGCAAGGCGTGGGTCATCCGCACATCTTGGCTGTACGGACCGAAAGGGAAGTCATTCCCGCGAACAATTTTAGGAGCCTGGGATCGAGGGGTGGACCTGAAGGTCGTGAATGATCAAACGGGTTGCCCGACGGATTGCAAAACCGTCGTCGCGGCGGTCACGAAGATCGTGGAGACGACCCCGGAACCCGGCGTCTATCACATCGCGGGTCCAGAAGCCATGACATGGCACGAGTTTGCCGTCAAGGTTATTGCCAAAGCCGAGGACTTCCCGGAGGGAAGCATTCGCTCGCGAATCAAGGCGATTCCGACGTCCGAATACCCGACTCCGGCCGTCCGCCCGAAGAACTCAGTATTGAATTGCGCAAAGGCCAAGCAGGCGGGTATTTACCAGCCCACACCTCTAGACAAGGCTATCGAAGCCTTTACGAAGGCAATTTAAGCTCAACTTGCGAACGATTTGCGCTCAATTTCGGTAATCTATTAGTAGAGAAGTGCTTTCGGGCACAACCCACAGGGGGAGCCACACGGGTGGCTGAGAGGTCTCGAAACGGAGACGACCCTAGGAACCTGACGCGGCTGATACCGCCGGAGGGATTGTGGTGGAAGAGCGAGACGATGAAGTCGGGCTACCCCACGCAAAAGTGGTGTAGCCCGAAGCCTTTCTCCAGGTTAAAACTATGAGAAAAGCATTCACGCTCATCGAGCTTCTCGTCGTCATCGCGATCATCGCGATCTTGGCTGCGATCTTGTTCCCCGTTTTTGCCCAGGCGAAAGAGGCAGCGAAGAAAACGAACTGCCTGTCGAACGGACGCCAGGTGGGGATTGCGACCATGATGTATCTGGGCGACTCCGACGGGGTGTTTCCCATCTTCAACATGTACAACAGCTCTCCTGGCCCGAAAGAAGCAGGACACAAGGGAGTCGAGGTGCTGGTGTTGCCCTATGCAAAGAGCACGAAGGTCTTTGAGAGTCCCTTGGACCAGAGCAGCCCGTTTACCGACCAGGAGTTTGCGGGGCTAGGGAAGCCGCGGCCGCGCACATATGCCGAGGCGTACGGAAGCAGCTACCGATTCACGCGCTGCATGTTTACGCGCGTCCAGGGCTATTCCACTCAGAACAACTTTTTGCTTACCCCCGACACGACGGTGATCGTGAGCGAGAGCACGGTTGAGAACCCCTCGAACACGCGCATCATGCGAGCTGAGATGTTTCCGTTCTTTGAAAAATCGAAGGACCCAGGGTGTGCCCGCTATGGCTACGACTGTGATGGAACAACGTATTTCCGAATGTGGGGCAAGACCGGGGGCACGATGATATTCAGTGACGGGAGCGCTCGGGTCATCACCAGCAATGGTCAATTCGACAAGACGGTGGTGAACCCAGAGGGGAAAGAGTCGGGCGAAGCGAATGCGGCGAGTTGGAGCGGCACCTGGTACGGCGAGTGCGACTGACATAACTCCGGAAAAGAAACCGGGGTGGTAAGGATTGCTTACCACCCCGTGTTCGTTTCGGTGAGCGATTCCTCAGAAGTCGTCGCCGACAAGGTTGTAGTTGTCGCTGAGGATGAAGTAGTCGAGCAGGTCGACAGAATCATCTCCGTTGAAGTCAGCTTGTGGATTGTATCCGCTGTCTCCCAGCACGAGGTTGTACGAGTCGGACAGGTCGAAGTAGTCGAGCAGGTCGACCGAGTTGTCGTTGTTCGAATCGCCACCGAGGAGGGTGAGGGTCGGCACCGTGATGGGGCCTGTACCAGCCACGATCGGAGCCGTAATCTTGGCGAGCCACTTGTCGCACTTGATTCGAACTCGGACGGTCCTGTTCTGAGTCAATCCAGAGATCTTGTAGTTTCCGGCGGCATCGATCACCGTCGTGTTTCCGGAGCCCAAGATTTCGTTCGTGACATCGTCTCGAATCTCATAGGCAAGCGGGGTGCCTGCATAGTGACCCGGATCGTATTGATCAAGGATCACATTGCCCGATGCCGCAAGTTGTCGCTCCATGGCGATACCGTATGTGAACGTGAAGAACCCAAATCCGAGGTGGCCTCGGTATGTACCGTCAGCAGCATCAAATCGGAACGAACACCACTGGTTTACAGAGGTTAGGTTCGGTAGATAGAGTTGGTTCGCTGAGGAGATCGCAATTCCTCCGCCGTTGCCACCTTGATAGAACCCTGTAGCGAGAGCGCCCTTGTAGGTGCCGGTGGCAGTTTCAAAGCGCAAGACTTTGTAAGTACCTGACCCGGAGGTGTCGCCCGCGACAGCATAGAGCATTCCATCCGTCGAAACCTCTAAGCCGTAGAAACCCGAGCTGCCTGCAAATCCTGTTCCAATGGCTCCCTTGTACGTGCCGGTCGCCGCCTCAAACTTCAGAACGTTTGCGGAGCCCGAAACCGAGTTGTTTGTCACGTAGAGGATGCCGGTCGAATCTTCGAGGGCAAGACCGGCGGGCCATGTAGAGGTCCAGAACCCGGTTCCAAGGGTGCCCTTGTACGTACCCGTCGCCGCCTCAAACTTTAATACTCCGCCTTGAAACTGACTGACGTACGCGGTCCCATCTTCGCCGACCTCAAGCGAGTAGGGGAAGCTCAGGAAGCCTCCTCCCGCAAGGGATCCTTTGTAGGTGCCGTCAACCGGGTCCACGCGGTTGATCTGCCCGGCGCCGTTGTCATAGATCAAGCAGTAGAGGAGCCCGTCTGGACCCATTTCTGCGTCCACCAAAATTCCGTTCGGACTCGTGACGAGCGGATCAAGCATCCCTTTGTAAGTTCCATCTTCGGCATTGAACTTTAAGACACGATCCGTGTTCGCATCAGGAATGAAGATCATTTCGGCGCTGGCGGCGGTTGTCGCAGCCGCGAGCCCGACACAAACTGAAGCAAGCAAACAGGTTTTCATCAAGAACTAAAATCCTCTCCCCTATAGCCTACAACAAAATTCGTGAATTTGGAAGGGAAATGTGTTGAAAATTTCACTTTCTGCGGAACTTTCTGGTAATTCCAACGCCAGCGGCAAGCATCACGATCATTGTCGAGGGCTCCGGGACAGGCGTGGGAACTCGCGGGTCCTCAGAGTTGAAATCTTGTGCCCAAGACCAAGCATCCCAGCTTCCATCCGACAAAACGCGATCTGTAAAGCCTACGGATGCAAACTCCCAGCCTCCCAGCGTGGAGCCAGCCGTCGTTTCCTTGTAATAGCCCCAGAACCCGTTTGTGAACCAACCCTCGCGGTAAGAATCGCCTGCATCCGACTTTGAAAAGCCGTTCTGATTCCTGTCAAAACCCATTCCGAAGATCGCGGTGTAAGACACATTGGCCACGTTCTCGGTGTACAACCTGGCGTCAGAAGCCTTCACTGCTTGCAGCATATCGAGACCCGTTTTTGATCCTTCGAATCGGTATCCGTAGACGATGGACTGAGGATTCGGGCCAGAGTGCCAGTCGATCACCATGGCGGCTTGTTTGGTGCCCGAGCCCACCCACCAGGTGATGTCGGAAAATGTAAAGGCATGAGCTGAGCCAGCAGCGAGCCCTGCGACGAGCAGTGAGAGAGTTTTCATAGTCTTTTCTTTGGATTGAAATCAACACCAGAGGCGTCATGTTTAGCTGGTTTCACCCGGGAAACTGCGTCGAGTTCGACGCCATTCCCGGTAACCCGAACAAATCGAACTTGGGAGAATCCGCTCGGGGCGAGGTCAAACGCGCACCCTCCTGCGGAGCCTCGGTAGGCCAAAACAGCCTTCGCCACGGACAGCCCCGTGAGAGAACCTCGCGTGAGCGTCGGAGGTACTGGAAGGTGTGGATTGGAGGGCTGTCCCCAGGTGAGAGTTGCCTCGTCAAAGCGGAAGGCTTGGGTAGGCCAGTACCCATCGGCTGCTTGGAACGCCGAGACAGGATAGGTGTACCAAACCAAGCCATCGGGGCTCACGCTGACTTGACCCAACTCAACAAAGTCTGGCCCTGACGTGATGAAGAGGCTCATGGGGCTTGTGGCATGGGTCATCGTGCCCGACGCCCCCAAGAATGAGTTGCCGAAAACGATGAAGTCCAGGCCCCCGATGGTTCGCTTCTGGTCGACCAAAGGCGGATCGAATTCGACTGAAATGTGCCCGCCGGACAACACCGTGACGAGCAACGGTTGGCCCGAAGGAGAAGTGCCAAAAGCGCTGTAATTGATCGAGGCCGGCAGCTGTTGCGTGGGGCCCCCATTGATAGTGTCGCGGACAAACTGGGTGGGAGGACCGAGGGCTGCATTCGGGTCTCCGTAAGGCCCAAACCCAAGCCCGCTGGAGCTTTGCACTCGTATCGCAAAATCGTTGGCGCTCGCCGCGTTCGGCCCCCAAATCAATGCAAAGGCCAAGAGTTTATTGAAGGTCATAGGATTCATCTCCCTGGGATAAGGCCCCCGTGATGTGGGCACCCTTGCCCTCGACATGGTCTCGAGCCGCCGCTCGCGAGGCATGAGAATCTGCCCAGAGGACAGATGCGTGGCCTGCATGCCGGAAATGCACCTTGCCCGCCACGAACAGGGCATCAGAAGGCGCGCGCAAGAAATTGCAACCTTGTGTGGGATTGCCGTACCCTGCATCGGCGAAGACCGCCGTGCCGCTAGGATCGCTGATCTGTCCAAGCGATGCGGCCGGAATCCCGGCAAAAAGATCACCGCCCACGTAACTAGCGTTGTAGGCAAATCCGGTGAAAGGCCGTCCCCAAGATTGTCCGTGAAACTCGGGGCACTGGTGAATCGAGTCACTCTTCAGATAGGGGCCTAAAAGCCCAGGTTTAGCCGCCGTGCTCGACGTGTAATTGAACGAGAAATCCCAGGCGGCCTCGGTCGAATAGTCGGCGGAGTAATAGTAGCTTGGGCATGCGGTGTCGTCAGAATCTTGGGCGTACAGCGTCCACGAGATGGCTATCTGCCGAAGCTGGACGTGGCATTGCGTGGCCTTCGCGCTCGACTTTGCCTGGGCAAACACAGGCATCAGGATCGCCGACAATACGGCGATGATAGCGATCACCACCAAGAGTTCTATGAGCGTAAATCCGCGCTTCTTCATCCCTTACCCTGGGTTCGCTACGGACCTCAAAAGGGAAACGCGGGGAAGACCCCTGAAGGCCAGGAGGCTTCTTGCGTACAACTCATGCTCGTGAGGGACGTGGCGGACAATATTTCCCAACTTCGGGCATTCGGGCTTATCAGCTTCAAGCTGCTTACCGTTGCGGCACAGCGCCGGACTCTCACCGGCTTCCCCCTACATCAGGTTGTGACTAGACGTTACCAGAGCTTTTGGCGAGAATGCTAGAGGCTCATGCCAAGAATGTCGAGGATGCGCTGAAGGTCTTCATCGCTGTGAAAGTGAACAACCATTTGTCCGCCCACCTTGCCTCGCTTCAAATTGATTTGGGAGCCAAAGTACTTGCTCAACCCGCTCTCGAGAGCCACCCAGTCTGGATCGATTTTCACACTTTCTTTTTCGGGGGCAGGTGTGGGTGAGAGCAACTCTTGCACCAGAGCCTCGACCCGACGGGCACTCAACTCTTGGCTGAGAATGAGATCAAAAACCTTTCTCTGGGCATTCTCGTGGGGAAGAGAGAGAAGGGGGCGCACTTGACCCTCTGTGACCCTGCCCGCCTCGACTGCGTCCTGAATATACTTCGGTAACCTAAGGAGTCTAAGCGTATTTGCGACGGCGCTACGTGCTTTGCCGACTTTCTTCGCCACCTGCTCTTGGGTCATGCCGAACTCCTCCATGAGCTGCTGATAGGCTCTTGCCATTTCCATCGCGCTGATGTCTTCGCGCTGGATGTTTTCGACCAAGGCCATTTCTAGCGAGACCTGGGCGTCGGTGGTGCGAACCACTGCTGGCACCGACCGGAGACCCGCAAGTTGCGACGCGCGAAATCGCCGTTCTCCGGCGATGATCTCAAACTTCTCGTCACCGATGCGGCGCACGATGATCGGCTGGATGACCCCCAGGCTCTGAATCGATTCTGCCAGTTGCTGCAGCGATTCGTCGAAAAACTGGGTTCGTGGTTGATTTTTGTTGGGTGAGATCTGCGAAACCGGGATTTCCGTTGCACCCGAAGTTCGGTTGGGTTCCTCAGCGCGGGGAGCGACCGCGGCCTTAGCGGGTGCGGCAGGCTTCTCCGACGGGCGCCTCGTCGACTTCGCCGGCTTCGATGCCGTGGCCAACTGCGCCAGCCCTTTCCCGATGCCTCTTCTCAAAACCTACCACCTCGAACCATGCCTTCATTATGAAGTACTTTGGCGACCGAAGGGACTAGGATTCTTGCCCTAAATAAAAAAGCTGGTCCAGCTCAAGGCTGAGCTGGACCAGAAACTAAATTGTCTGTTCGATCATCTTTACCGGCTTTGGAGCAGGGAAAGGATGGATTGCGGAGCTTGGTTCGCTTGCGCGAGCATCGAGATACCCGACTGTTGCAAGATTTGGAGCTGTGTATACCGAGTCATTTCCGTCGCCATATCCGCATCTCGGATTTGGCTTTCGGCTGCGGTCAGATTCTCTTGAGCCACACCGAGCGATCGAACGGTCGACTCTAAGAAGTTTGATTGGAACGATCCCAGGCTTCCTCGCATTGCGGCGAGTTGGGTGATCGCGGCGTCGACAATCGCCATGGCGTTGTTGGCTCCGCTTGTAGAAGTCACGTCCATCGTGGCGATCGATTGTCCAGCGACCGCGCCTGTGCCCAGATTTGCGGCCCAGGTGGTAGGCATAGCAAAAGTCGTACTTTGGTTGGCGTTGGCCCCGATCTGGAACTGAACCGCGCCAGAGGTGATGGTGCCCACGGTTTGGGTGCCACCAGGCCAGTTTTGGTTTCCGGCGGCAGTCAAGAGCAAAATGTTTCCGTTTGTATCGGTCAACTTCAGACCCGAGTCTCCAGGACCGCGTCCGCCGGTGAAGGCGACGGTCGTCGCGCCATTCGTCGTCGTGGCGGTGACGTTGTACACACCGTTCACGCCGCTGACGTTCGTCGAGGCCGTGGTGTGCAAAATTCCGTCCGGGTCGTTCAGATTGATGCCGAATTGTGCGCCGGGAGTCGTTTGAGTGAGTCGAACCGAGACACCCGCGCCATTCACATAGGTACTCGCGACCACGCCAGTCTGCGAAGAAAGCGCATTGACCTTATTCACCATGCTTTGGACCGTTTCGGTTCCGTCGCTCTTAAAGGCGTAGCCGTTCAGAACGAAGGTTCCTGCGGTGGCAATCGTGGTCGTGGCGGCTGTATAAATCGTGCCAGTATTGATGTTCGCGGAGGTCGCCGCCGTCGTCTGGGCTAACGTTACGTTGCCCGATTGCACGGTGTACCCGCCAAATGTGGACCCCACATACAGGCTGGCGGCAAGATCGGCGTTCGTGATGGAAGAGGTGACACCGGTGGTGCCATCCAAAAGCTTTTTCGTTCCCCAAGCCGTCGATCCAGCAATTCGGTCGATGGATTGCACGAGAGATCGAATCTGGGACTGGTTTGCCTGCAGCTGCGAGGAGTCGACCACAGCGGCGTTGGCAGAGTGGACGGTGATCGCCCTCATATCACGGAGCAGCCGCTGGACTTCATCGAGGGCTCCTTCGGCGGTCTTGGCCATGTTCACAGCGTCTTGCGAATTCCGAATCGCTTGGTCCAGACCCTTTAGCTGCGAGCGCATGCCTTCGCTGATGATCAAACCGGCAGGATCGTCCGCCGCACTATTGATCCGAAGACCTGTGCTTAGTTTGGTCATGCTATTGCCGAGCATGTTGACCGTGCCCGTCAGGTTGCGCAGTGCGCCCATAGCTTGTACGTTGGTATTGATCCGCAAACTCAAAGTTGAGACTCCTTCAGAAGAGAATTTTTAATTTTCTCAGTCCGACATGTGAAATCCTTGGCGAACCGTGGAATAACTGTAGGTCCCGATTCAAAAAAAAGTCCTTGGAAATGAAATAAATTCCTCACAATCGACGTTAAGTCTTGTGTGATGTCCTCCACTCTCTCTCTGGCGATCTCTTTGGTGCTGTCCTTAAGTGCGGGTGCCTCTCAGGCCGGAGCAGGGGAGCAAAAGGGTGGGGCGAAACCAGCTATGAAAGAAGAACTCGTGTTAGGTAGTGGATGTTTTTGGTGCCTTGAGGCCATTTACGATGATCTTGTGGGAGTCGATTCGGCTGTCGCCGGCTATGCCGGGGGGACCGCCGCCACGGCCAACTACCGAGACGTGTCTTCTGGAACCACCGCCCACGCTGAAGTCTTGAAAGTGACGTTCGATCCAAAGGTCGTGAGCGCCGAAGACATTCTGCGCGTGTTCTTCACTTTTCATGACCCGACACAATTGAACCGACAAGGGAACGACTACGGCACCCACTATCGCTCAGCGATTTTCTACAAGAATGCTGACCAAAAGGCGTTGGCCGAGAAGGTGATGGAAGAGATTCGGGCCGCGAAAGTCTATCCAGGGAAGATTGTGACGACCCTCGAGCCGCTGGGAGAATTCTATGTGGCGGAGGATTATCACCAGGATTACTTTGCCAGGTATGAAAAGGCCACCGAAGAAGAGCGCGCCAAGATGAATTCGGGCTATTGCCACGCGGTGATCGGCCCCAAGGTGGCAAAGTTCCGAAAGACCTTCGCGAGCCGCTTAAAGAGCAAGTCAGGCTAGGTTCAAACTTTCTCCTTTGAATTTGGGGAAAAGTTTTGTATACTCCTCTTATGGGAAAGAGGACAGGCCTTGTCGCGTTTGGATTTTGCGCGCTTTCGACTTTTGCATCTGCTAGCTACGAACTCGTTTTGGTAGTGGACAGTTCGAGCGCAACACCTTCTGTTCGCCGCTACGACGGTAACTCGGGGGCATTTCTAGGCAGTTTTGGCCTAGGGTACTTCAGAAATCCGGATCAGGTTGCCGTAAACCCAAGTACTGGGGAAGCGTTCGTGACAGACTTTGATCGAGGTTCCGTCTCTCGATTCAAGTACAGCACCGGAGAGTACATGGGCGAATTCATCGCGCCCAGTGTTGGCTTGGGGGGGGGCCATTGCCATCCTCCCAGGGGGCGATCTCGTTGTTGGCGGAGGCACAACCGTGAGGAGGTACTCGCCAAGCGGAACACTTCTGGCGTCCTTTACGATGCCTTCGATAGTCTACGCACTGGGAGTCGATAGTTCATCCCGGATCCACATGGTGGACAGCGGTGGAAACTATCGTCGAACGAGTAGTGCGTTTGTGCTCCAAGCAAGCGCCACGCTCGCAAGTCAAGCATATGGATCGATGGTCATCGACGGGTCAACGCTATACCTACCGGACTTTAATAATGATCAGATCGGCCGGTACACGATTACAACATCCGGGCTTACTCCTAATACATCTGTCTTTGCGGGCGCTTGTGACTTCCCACTTGGCGTAGCGCCCGGCCATGCGGGTCGCCTTTACTTTGCTGGACGGGATACGACCCTCTCAACCACCGCAGTCTTGATGAGGGGCTCGGTTCAGAACGGAATCACCGATAAGATCGTCTCCTTGCCCGCCTCCGACCTTCGAGGCATTGCTACCGTTGTTGCTCCTGAACCCCTCTCTCTTCTGGCGCTTGCTTCGGGGATGACATTGCTCCTTGGACGAAGAAAGAAATGAAGAAATTTGGATTATTGCTTACCCTGAGTGCATGGGGCTTAAGCGCTCATGCCTCCTTTGACCTTGTCTTGGTTGCGGATACAGTTCGAGATTCCATTCGGCGGTTCGATGGCGACTCGGGTGCCTATCTGGGCGAGTTTGGGAAGGGATTTTTCTCGACCCCTGATCAGTTGGTCGTGCAACCCTCCACCGGCGAAGTCTACGTTACGGATCAGTCTCGTCAGACAGTAAGCGTTTGGAACTACAGCACTGGAAAATTTCTCAGAGAGTGGCTGGTGTCTGGCGGTTTTTCTGGTGGTGCTACGGGGATTGCCCTCGAGCCGAGCGGAAATCTACTCACGTTTGCCGAGGGCCAGATAAGTCGATTTTCAACTAGTGGGACTTTACTCGCCTCTTTCAATCCATCCACTCTGGGGTCTCTCTACAGTTTGACAGTGGATCCGTCGGGGAACATTATGGCATTCGATGCTTCAGGCACTTATGCCAGCTACACCAGTGCGTTTTCTCTGCGGACAGGCCCCACAGTAGTGAGTGCGGGAATTTATGGAAACGGTTATTTCGCAAACTCGACTACTCTGATGGTCCCCTCCTACACGTTGAACGGAATTCAGAGATACACGGTGTCGGCGACGGGAGTCCTCATTGCAAATGGGTTGTTTGGAACGACAGTTCTTGATCTCCCACTCGGAGTGGCCCCTGGTCATACGACGGACTTCTACGCGGCGGCACGTTTGGCAACGGATGGAACAAAAGACTCATTGCATCGGTTTAGTCGGCTCAGTACAACGTTGGCTCCTCAGACTCTGTACACAGAAGCAAGCACGGGTACAAGATATAGAGGGATGGCGACAGTGCTGGCTCCAGAGCCAGGAACGATGCTAGCGATCGGTTCTGGCGTTGCAGCCCTCATTCTGCGAAAAAGGAAGAAGTCATGAACTTAAAACATCTTGCTCTTACAGTTGGAATCTGCCTGATCTCCTCTGCCGCCCAAGCCACCTTCGAATTGGTGCTCGCCGCCGATGAGACAAACGGAATCGTCCGTCGCTATGATGGGGATACCGGAGCGTTCCTAGGGTCCTTTGGCAAAGGGCACTTCATTTCGCCCGAGCATATTGCTCTAGATCCGTCATCTGGCATCGCATACGTCACGGATAAGGCTCGAAGGTCGGTTAGTAAGTTCAATTACAGCACCGGAGCCTTTCTTGATGAGTTTTTCATCGCAACGTCTGGCTTGACTACGACTTCCATGCCCATCCGTTTGATGAATGATGGCAATGTTCTCGTGGGCCGAGATACTTTGCTTTATAAACTCAACAAAGATACGTGGGCTTCCACTGGATTCACAAGCTTTTCAAACGCCGTTCTCGGGTTAGCGGTCGATGCCACCAACACATCTTACGTCTTTTTGAGCGGAGGGGGATACCGCAAGTTAAACTCTGCGTTTGGCGTTCTGGTGAGTGCATCCGGGACCGATACAGCAACCGGGGTAGGAACTTTTGTCGGAAATGAATTGGTCATGCCGATGGGGCCTATCAATTCGATTCGCAGAATGAACGCGAATGTATCCGTATATCCAACCACTCTTAGCACGATGTTTGCTGGGGCCGTCATCAGCCCAGAAGCCGTCGCAAACGGGCACGGCAAAAGAATCTACTTTACAAGTTTGGATGCCCCAAACAATCAAACGATTCTACGCCGAAGCACCTCGCCCATCGAAATTGCGAGCCAAGTGCTCACCATCCCATCGGTGGGGATCAACGGGATCGCGACGGTCGTCGCGCCCGAGCCGGGGACGCTTTTGGCGCTTGGCGCAGGAATAGGAATTTTTGTCAAGAGGAAGAGAAGGACAAACTCATGAAGATATCTGGATTGATTGGAATTGTTGCAGCCTTTGGGGTTGTTTCGTCTGCGACAGCATCGTTTGAGCTGGTTTTGGCTTCTGGCACCGCGAACGGATCGAGCGAGATTCGGCGGTATGACGGCAACACTGGGGCCTACCTTGGCTCGTTTGGTCAAGGGCACTTCGCACTCGCGGACCAAATGGCGATCGACTCGACCAAGGGGCTCGTGTATGTAGCCGACCAGACTCGACAAACGATCTCAACGTTTAAGTACAGCACAGGTGAGTTTTTGAACGAGTTCAACGTCAATTCCACGCCTACCTCTATCGTTCTCAATAGTCAAGGCAACCTTGTTGTGGGGCTTTTCGGGGTAGCAAGGATTTTCAACCCCTCCGGGGACTTTTTGGGCCAAGTGACCACGGGTAGTTCGGATACATATGTCCTTGCCATGGATTCGCTGGGTCAGTTGCACTCCTTTAACACGACTGGCGAATATCGTCGGTACAACTCAAGCCTTAGCCTGGTGACTTCGGGCACCGTGACTGCTGCCTCCTCTTACTATGGCAATGGATACGTGAAGGACGGTCTTCTGCATGCGTCAAGGTATGGATCCGATAGAATGGACCGGTTTAATGTGAGTGGTTCAGGGATTAGTCTCAACACGAGCTTTGCGGCGGGGCAAACCGATTCTCCCCTTGGACTCGCTCAAGGCCACGGGAATCGCTATTTTCAGATGGGTATTGATCCCCTGAACGTGTCAAACGCGGTCATCGTTCGAGGAACTACCAACGTCGCGTCTGTCTCAAAACTCGTCACCATCAGCGGATTTGCACCTCGGGGCCTCGCGACCGTGGTCGCGCCAGAACCCGGAACCATGCTTGCTCTTGGAGCCGGCATTCTTGCCCTCGCCCGCAGGAGAACTAAGAAGAAGCAATGAAGAAGCCCTTTTTGCTCACTGTTCTCGTGTTCTCGGCGAGCCTCGCCCATGCCTCCTATGACCTCATCCTTGCTGTCGACGAGGGCTCAAATCGGATAAGCCGAATAGATGGTTCCTCCGGGTCCTTCCTTGGCTCTTTTGGAATCAACGCGTTCGGCCGACCTGATCAGATCGCTGTGCAGCCGGGGACATCCTTTGTGTATGTCACGGACCAAATTCGGCGGACAGCCTCAGTGTGGAACTACAGCACTGGTCTTGCGGTGAACGAGTTTTCGATAGGAGGAGCGGTGAACAAGGGCACCGGGATTGGCTTCCTGCCCGACGGCGATCTCATCGTGATGACCGACACTTCTCTCAGGAAAATGTCTGCGGGTGGATCGCTCATCTCCTCGATCGGCTTGCCAGGAGACGGGTACTCAATGGCGATCAGTTCGGAAGGCGACATTGTCGTCTTTGGCGCCGACTTTTACCGAAGATACGATTCGAACCTCTTGCAACAAGCCGGAGGTGCCCAGTCTCAGGGCCTGTACGGCAATGGCTATTTTAGAGACCAGAACACGGTCGTGTTTTCCAACTACCTTTCTGGCCAAATCGTGACCTATGACGTCAGCGGCAGTGGCGTGGCTCCCATTACGGGCGTTTACGCTTCGGGTTCGCTCAATACACCGCTGGGTGTGGCTCCCGGGCACGGTCCGTATTTCTATTCGGCGGCCTACCTCAACGCACAGGGTGTGCCAGGGGTGGTGAGAGGTTCGCTCGTTTCGCAGAGCTTTTCGCCAACACCGGTGTATCTCGGAAATGCCTCGAACGCATATAGGGGCATCGCCACGGTTATCGCCCCCGAACCCTCGACGATGATCGCGCTCGGCGCGGGCATTTTTGCCTTTGCTCGAAAGCGCCGCGCTCGAACCGGCTCGTAGTCGCCCGTAGCATCCGGCTCACTCATGAACTTTCGTTCAGAGTGAGCCGGATGGCTGACTTAGAGGTGCAGGGCCTCCTCGAACTGACATCTCATGCGGGGACCCTGGTAAAATAGAGGACTCAACCCGCGAGGTGCCGTACCCAAGTGGTTAAGGGGAGAGTCTGCAAAACTCTTATTCAGCGGTTCGACTCCGCTCGGCACCTCCAATCTTCTTCTTGTGACAACACTCGAGGGTGTTCCTCGTCATAATGGCTAGACATGTCGTCGGTGCCGCAAGAATCGTCTAGTTCGGTTGAGAAAGTCCTCATCGAAAAGCCTTGGACCATATTTCCGCTCCTGTATTTCATGCAGGCGATGCCGGTTTTCATTGTCCAAGAGGTTTCAACCCTCGTTTACAAAGACCTCGGGATCCCCAACGCGGAGATCGCTAAGTGGACGTCGTTGATCGCCTTGCCATGGTCCATGCAGTTCCTTCTCGGACCGCTGGTCGATTTCAACAGCACGAAAAGAAACTGGGTGCTGGGAGGCCAGCTCTTTGTCGCCATTGGGCTTATTCTTGCCGCGTTTTCGCTGGGGACTAAGGATGCGTTTGCCGTCTCGCTGGCGATCCTCATGGTCACGGCCATCTCATCTGCCCTGTGCAACATCGCGACCGACGGGTTTTACATCATTAGCTTGGTGCAGAAGCAGCGCACCGCGATGGCGCCGATTCAGACGACATTTTTCCGCTTGGGCCGACTCGCGGTCGTGTTCGGAATCGCGAAGGGCGCGGGGTACTGCATCGAGGAGAAGATTTTCCCACCGGCTCAGGCGTGGACATACTTCCTGGCGGGGGCTGCGGCGTTCTACCTGCTCGGGCACATGATCATGCGGCTGGTTACGCCCCGGGTGGAGACAGATCAGCCAAGACCCGAGACCGAGCCCAACCAAACGAAGCGAAATCTTTCCCGCACGCTCGGATTGGTAGCGACTGGATTGGGAACCTACTTTGCGCTCAACTCCGTGGTGCGAATCGCCGCGCATGGATTGTGGAGCGCTCTGGGGGCCGATCCAGAGGGGCGCTGGAAGGGTTGGATGCTGTCTCTGCCAAAAGAGCCTGAGATTTTGCGTTGGGGGCCGATTCCCGCCGGCAACAATCCTCTCATGGCCGAGGTGATTCAGTTTGCCGTGTGCGCGGCGATAGGACTCTTCTCACTTCAATTTTTCCGAAAGTCGGTGAAGGGTTCAGAGATGGAAACTGGGCTTAAGACGTTCTTCTTTCAACCTGGCATTCTCCCGCTGCTCATCTTCGTGCTCTTTTATCGCTTCCCCGAGGCCATGGTAGGGAAGATGTCGACTTTGTTTTACCGAGACCCGGTCGATGCCGGGGGCCTCGCCCTCACCACCGAAATGGTGGCCGACGTCAAGGGGCTTTTTGGCGTCATCGGAATCATCGCGGGAGGACTCCTGGGCGGCGCCATCGTCCACAAACTCGGGATGAAGCGTGCTTTCTGGCCGGTCGCTCTGGCGATGCACATTCCGAACATTCTCTATCTCGTGGCAACCTACAACCAGCAGACCTTTGCCGGAAACATCATGCTTCTGCGAGGAGTCGAGGTGGTGGACCAAATGGGGTACGGCATAGGCTACGCGGCCTATTTTGTCTATCTCATGTCGTTCGCCGCGAAAGGGAAGTACCAAACAACGCACTACGCGATTGCTTCTGGTCTAGGAGCCCTTTGTATCTCACTGGCAGGAATCCTTGGAGGCATTGCCCAGAGTAACTTTGGTTGGAGCGGCACATTCTGGTTTGTCATGCTCCTCGGCATTCCCGCGCTCTGGACGCTGCTGATCATTCCTATCGAGGCGGATGATTCGATCAAGGTCGAAATGGACGGGTAGCCGGTTGCTTCCTCTGATAGCGAAGAAGTTTGGAAAACCTCTGAATCTATTGCTTTTGGCCGCGATTTGTGCTAGCATTATCGAAATGAGAGGCGAATCTTCGAAGTAACGATCCAGGCCCTACAACTATTTTCATATGAGTACACCAAGCGGACTGCGTTTGGTACGGACTTTTCCCTCGCTGAGTTTCAAAGTCGGTCGGAGAAGTCGGGACGCAGTGACGAGTTTAGTAAACTCGTCACTATGTTGGATGGACCACCTGCGGATCTTTACGTCCGGAAAGCTGACGGAACCTTTCGTAGAGGTGTCCGACTTTCCCCTAAAGACACCCTGACGTCATGTAGGCTTGCCCTCGCCCTTGTCCCTTACTACCGTGAAATGAGACGGGGGCTTGATGATCGTGTGACGTTCATGCATTGTCTAAGCAATGAAAACCCTCGGTATAGGAAAAGTGGACTTTTTAAGTATTCATATCTAGGATTGCAGGAGAAGGGGCTGGCCCTGATCAATGATCGCAACCTGAGCCTAGGGGTAACGGACATAGAAAGTTTTTACCCGAACTTAAGTAGAGAACAGATTGTGGGCGCTCTAAGAACTCACAAAGTCCCATCGTCACTAGTTGACCAAATCAATGAGTTTCTTGCCGACGTAGGGTTTTTGCCTCAAGGATTTGAGCTTAGCGACTTGCTTGCGGCTTTTGTACTCTCGCCATTGCTCCGGAAACTCACTGAGACTTACGGTTTTTCTATCCTCTCGCTCAATGATGACCTGTTTATTTTCGACTCCTCAAGGATTGAGGTTGCCAGGAGACTTTCCGAGGCGACGGAGTTTCTAGGCGAAAATGGGTTGCGGCTAGGCCATAAAAAGTCGAGAGTTGTGTCAGACGATGAAGCTGTCTACACTGTAATGTACGGATGCCACCATCCCATCGCAGTCACCAGGTATGTTGACTGCGACATGTCTGCGAGGCCTCTCAGCGACGTGATATCTTACGGACCGGGCAAAACTTCAAGCAGGATATCAGTTCCCTTTGTTAACTGGGCAAGTCTCGTGGACGAGGAGTTCTTACGAGGAGAAATCCGCGCTGAGGGATTGCTTCGTGCAGCAATCCGAGGCATGTCGAAACCCGAGTTGAGAGAGAGGATTGAAGCCATTCAGAGCAGGTACGCCCATCAGCATCTGGAGCTGCTAGATAAGTGTGAGCCGGAGCAATCGGTACAGGTTGCGAATTCGGTACTAAGAGATTGGAACGATGGTGTCTGTGCGGAAGGAGATATCTCCCAGCATACTGCACGCTTATGTATGAAGGATCAGGTTGATCATGCAAGGAAAAATCTCTACGACGGTACAGAGGAGTCTGCCTCGGTGCACATCAGGATTGGTCGTAATCACCTATTCAAATTGATTGGGGGCCGCGCTGGCAGCCTACTCAGTTCCTTGGACAACCTTAGTCTTGTTGAACCGATTGAGGTTTCGTCTAAGCTCTGGGCATTGAGAGCCATTAAGCTTCGATCGAAAGAAATATGGAAAGAGGCCGTAGCGCGTTTGTCGAGTGGAAGTGAGATCGGGCGTGGCTTTTGTCGCCTGGAGTCGAGCTTCTAGTCTGGGTCTGATGCAAGCACCCTCTTGGGACCATGGCGACCAGGTTAAAGTTTTTGCGGGTGGCGGCATACTAAGTAGGTTAAGTCACCCCAATCGTCAGGAACGATGCTTCGTTCGGACCTTTGGTTCCGAGAAAACAAGTCTATCGATATCACGGCGGCATTGATCGCGGAATTTGAGTAGGGAATTTGACTCCATCTTCGCACATCTGTTGAGTCATGGCCTTGGTGGTCGTGAGCCGAAAGGAAGCTTCGAATAAGATCCGATTCGCGCTGCCGCCCCGGACCGGGACGTTCCGGTATCACCGGAACGGGCGGGGGTTGAGAGAGACAGTCGAGGCTGAAAGCCGAGTCTCAAGAATCCGGGGGTGGGGGCAAGGCGCGACCGAAATCTGGACATATTTTTTTATGTGACCGGCGCGTTTCGATTCAGATTTTTCGGTAGGCGTAAGTGTTCCGGCCTCGCCGGTCTGGCCCACCCTCCCCGTCCCGGCTTTGCCGGGACTCCCACCGGCGAGGCCGGTATGGATCCATCTTAGTTGGAGCGAGACGACGTGAAGAACTTCTCTTGGACTCTGTTGTGCTCAGCAGGTTCACCAACTCAGACTCTCTGTTACCACAAGTAAAGTGAGAGCGTATGGAACCGTCTCAGTTGGAGCAAGACGAGATGAAGAATTTCCCTTGGCCTCTGCTGTGCTTCGTCCCATCACCGACTCAGACGTTCGGTTCCCTCAAGTAAAGTAAGAGCGTGTGGCCAAGTCAGTTAGAGCAACTCCTCGCCGAGGGTAAGCGTGATGGAGTATTCACTCAAGCGTCGATCGCGGTCGGGACCCTCGGGGAAATGTGGACCGGAGGGGAGACAGACACCTGGTTTGACCTCGCGAGCGTGACGAAGGTGGCGGCGACGACCACCTGCATTCTGCGACTCATCAGCGAAGAAAAACTCAGTTTTGATGCACTGTGGCGCGATCTCTTGCCAGAAATCCCGGAAGAATACGCCGAGGTTCGCTTGCGTGATGTGATGTCTCACCGGGCCGGATATCGCCCGCATCGGCGGCTCGATCTCATCTATCCAACTCCAGAGGCGGCATGGGCCGGACTTCTTGCCGAAAAGCCATTCGTACAGCCGTGCACCGAGACCCACTATTCATGTTTAGGGTTCTTGCTTCTTGGACACATGGTGTCGCGGGTGGCGGGGATGCCTTTCTCGCAATACTGCCACGAGACTTTGGATGCCATCGTGGGCCCTGGCCGACTGAGACTAGGCCTCCCCGAGGCGATGCACGCCCTTGCCGCCCCGACAGAGTGTCTTGCGGACGGAACCTGCATTCAAGGCGTCGTGCATGATGAAAATGCCGCCTTTTTGGCCCCCGAAGCGGGTAATGCCGGGCTGTTTGCGCAGGCCCCCGCGCTAGGTGAGTTTGCGCAGAAGCTCTTGAGGCTCGCCCTCGACGAGGGCGAGGTTCCGGGAATTCGCCGCGAGGTTCTTCTAGAGGCCATCTCGGGAGGCCATCCTCCCTTGGTGAGAGGCCTGGGGTTCGATCTTCGAGCGGTGGAGAACGCGAGTGTGGGGAATCTCTGGAGCCGGAAATCCTTTGGCCACCTTGGGTTTACCGGTACAAGTCTCTGGTTCGAACCTGTTCGTGGGTTCTTTGCGGTTCTGTTGACAAATCGAGTCCACCCGACCCGGGAGAACGACAAGATTCATGATTTTAGGCGCAAATTTCACACAGAAATCTATGAGAATATTCCCTGAGATTGAGCGTGTCTATGCCATAATGTAGAAGTAGGCCGAGGGGCGCTGCGATCCCACCCCGCGTGTGGGACCAGGCTCGTGCCGAACCCCGCTTGAGCGGGGGAGTTGATCGAACCGCGCTCGCAAATGGAAGACTTCTTCAGTTTGCGAATGAAAAGCAGACTGACCCGTTGTCTTCCGCGAAGGAAAACAAAAACAGATGCAAGTGATCGATCCAAAAACCACGAATGACTTCCATGTCGCCGATCTGAGCCTAGCCGATTGGGGACGAAAAGAAATGTCCATCGCCGAGACCGAAATGCCGGGCCTCATGGCGATCCGTGAAGAGTTCCAAACCTCGAAGCCCTTGAAGGGTGCACGAGTCGCAGGTTCTCTGCACATGACGATTCAGACCGCAGTTCTCATCGAGACTCTCACCGCACTCGGTGCCGATGTCCGATGGGCAAGCTGCAACATTTACTCCACCCAAGATCACGCGGCAGCTGCCATTGCGGCCTCCGGTGTTCCGGTGTTTGCCTACAAGGGTGAGACCCTCGATGAGTACTGGCAATACACTCACAAGATCTTCGAGTGGTCCGATGGCGGAACGCCAAACATGATCCTGGATGACGGCGGCGATGCAACTCTGCTCGTCCTGCTTGGCTCTAAGGCCGAGAAGGATATCAGCGTCCTGAACAACCCCACCAGCGAAGAAGAGATTTGTCTCTTCAACTCGATCAAGGCGAAGCTGGCCGTCGACCCAACCTTCTACAGCCGCATCAAGGCCAACATCCTGGGTGTCAGCGAAGAAACCACGACCGGTGTTCACCGACTTTATGAACTGCAAAAGAAGGGCGAACTGCCTTTCCCTGCATTCAACGTGAACGACTCGGTCACGAAGAGCAAGTTCGACAACCTTTATGGTTGCCGAGAATCGCTCGTCGATGGAATCAAGCGCGCCACCGACGTGATGGTCGCGGGCAAAATCGCCGTTGTCGCCGGTTACGGTGACGTAGGGAAGGGAAGCGCACAAGCTCTCCGCGCCCTCAGCGCCCAAGTCTGGATCACTGAAATTGATCCTATTTGTGCTCTCCAAGCCGCGATGGAAGGCTACCGAGTGGTTACGATGGACGAGGCGGCTCCGCTTGCCGATATCTTCGTCACCAGCACGGGCAACTACCACGTGATCACGCACGAACACATGAAGGCGATGAAGAACAACGCCATCGTGTGCAACATCGGTCACTTCGACAACGAGATTGATGTCGCTTCGCTGGAAAAGTACCAGTGGGAAGAAATCAAGCCTCAAGTCGACCACGTGATCTTCCCCGATGGCAAGCGAATCATCATGCTCGCCAAGGGCCGCTTGGTCAACCTTGGTTGCGGCACGGGCCACCCAAGCTACGTGATGAGCTCGAGCTTTGCCAACCAAGTTATGGCTCAGATCGAACTCTACGCCAAGCAGGGTGAGTACGCTCCTGGAGTCTATGTCTTGCCAAAGATCTTAGACGAGAAGGTAGCCCGCCTCCAGCTCAAGACGCTCAACGCGAACCTCACGGTCTTGTCCGAAAAGCAAGCCGGATACATCGGTGTCAACGTGGACGGGCCTTATAAGCCTGAACACTACCGATATTGATCAGAGGATCGAAGTAGCAATTTGGCCCGCCGGATTCTCCGGCGGGCCAAAATGTTTTAACCCTTCGAAGAAACTCGGGATGCTGGCCCCGAACCGCCCGTGACCAGCGTTGGATACAGGGTCTCCACAAACTCTTTCAGAGACCGCGCGGTGAAGTCAGGCCCCAGCATCTCAAACGTCCGTGGGCTCTGGTTGACCGCCCCTCCGCCAATGCCGATCTTGCATTTGATCGAATCTCGGATTGGTCGAAGGTCTTTCATCAAGGCCTCGCATGCGGGCAGACCCTCCATGCGCGCGCAAGAAACCATCACCAGCTGAGGGGAGTGTTCTCTCACCGACGAGACGAAGGCGGCGATGGGGACATTGGCCCCGAGATAAATCGTCTTCCACCCGCTCAGTCGGAGGAAATCGCTGAGCATTCTCAGCCCGATGCTGTGGTAATTTTCGGGCAGGCATCCAAGAACGGCCACATTGGCGTTCGCGCTCAAAGGCGACGAGAATTGCATCGTGCGGGCCATCATGCGCTCGGTGATTGCACTCGCGAGGTGCTCTTGGGCTTCGTCCACGGCCTCGGCCTGATACCACCTTCCAATCAGGTCCATGCTCGCCGCGAGAACGTGCTGATAGATTTGTGTGAGTGCCAAGCCCTGACGCATCAGTTGGTCGATGATTGTCGCGCAATCGGTCTCTTCGCCCCTCACGGCGGCCTTGGAGTAAAGCTTCACGGCCATCTCGAGGCTGAGATCATTCGATTCTTTGCCCTTCGATGCGCTGAGCATGGAGTTCAGCTGATGCGCGATCTCGGGTGTGGCGAGCGAGTAATACACCTGGCGGCCAATCTTGTTCGACCGAACCACGCCTTTGGCCTTGAGCTTCGCGAGATGGTTGCTCAGGTTCGGCTGCTTCATCGAGGTCGCCTGAACGAGTTCGGAGACGTTTCTTGGGCCGTCAAGCAGATTGGCGAGAACGATCCTGCGGGAAGGTTCGCTTAGTTCGCTGAGAATATCGGCCATGGACTCCACCTAACGTCTGTCCTCACTACGGCGTGACCGCAGCAAGACAGGAAACATATCACTATACGCTATTATTTTCCCTTTCGACAGCCAAAAGTGAGAGGGGACTCGTAGAACAAGTAAAATACGCGATGGATCGCAAAGGAGCGGTCGTAACCCCAACATGCTTTTTGAACTCTGCCCCGAAGAACAGAATTTCCTTGACCGAGTCAAGACATTTGTCCAAGAATACGTTTTGCCAAACACCCGGCAATGGGAAAAAGACACGGCTTTCCCCAAAGATATCTGGCCAAAACTAGCCGAGCTTGGGCTCCTGAGCATGACGCTGCCCAAAGAAAAGGGCGGCATCGGCGTTTCGTGCGCGGCGTATTGTGAAGCCTGTCGCGTCCTCGCGACCGGGGACCCAGCCCTGTCGATGAATGTCGCCGCCATCAACGCACTCTGCGTGGGCCACATCGACAATTTTGGGAGCCAAGAACAGCAAGACAAGTACTTGCCGGGAATCATTAAGGGAGACATCAAGCTGGCGTGGGGCCTCACCGAGCCAGACGCAGGATCAGATGCCCGCCGTGTAAAGACCGTGGCCACTCCGATCGCGGATAAGCCCGGATTCTTCCACATCAACGGCGAAAAGATGTTCATCACGAACGGAGGCAACGCGGACCTCATCATCATGGTCGCCCGAACCTCCGAAACAGAGTTAAGCGCCTTCTTGATGGAGACGAACCAGCCAGGATTCACGCTAGAAGAGCGAATTCACACCGTCGGTGTCTCGGCTTCGAACACTGTTCGATTCTCGTTGAAAGACGCCGTGGCTTGGCACACTCCCTGTAGCTTCGAGCAAGCCATCAGCCTCCTCTACCGAGGCCGGTTGGGCATTGCGGCCATGGCCCTTGGCATCGCCGAGAAGGCGCACGAACTTGCCATCGAATACTCGAAGGGCAGAGAGCAGTTCAATCGCCGGCTGTGCGATATGCAAAGCGTGCAGAACATGATCGCCGATAGCGAGATGGAGATCGAAGCCGCGAGACTCCTTCTGCAAAAGGGCGCAATGCTCTATGACAAGGGCGAATCGATTGTGCGTGCGAGCAGTCTGGCGAAACTTTACGCCAGTGAGACCGCAAATCGTGCGACAAACCGAGCCATCCAGATTCATGGCGGCCGAGGCATGACCCAGTATTATCTCGTCGAGAAGCTTTGGCGCGACGCCAAACTCACAGAAATCGGCGAAGGCTGTAGCGAGATTCAAAGGCTCGTCATCAGCAAAGGGGTTTTGCGCTAGTTTCCCCAAATTCAAGAGAAAAGCCCGAACGGCGAGAACCGTACGTGCCGATCGGGCGTTTTTTCTGATAGAGTAGTCCAAAGGCAGTTATACAAATGATTATCACCACCGTCCTAGCCAGCTTAGCGGTCGCGGCCGTCCAAGATGCCCCCGTTGTTTTGGAACGCAAGTTCACTGCGGGAGATCGATTTGTCTACAAGTTCAACACGAAGACATTCTCGGACGACCGGGACTATCAATTCGACATGTTCATGCCGAACACACAAGAGTCGATGTACACGGCCACGACCGATGTCTTGGAAGTGAAGCCTTCTGGCGCTGTTGTCTGCCGATGGGTGGTCTCCGATGCATGGTACATCCTCGGAGAGAACGCTTCGCGAGACGAAATGCGAATCAAAGACAAGGAAGGTGCCGACTATCGCGTCGAGGTCACTCAGGTCAATGACATTTTGGACATGCGGGACAATCGTCCTCCCAAGCCAGAGAAGAACGCACCGAAAACCGAAGCGGACTGGATGCGCTCTCTGATGGCGGCAGCCGTGCAACCTACCCTCGAACAGTGGGTGGGGCAGTATGTCGGGCCGATTTACCAACTCGCAGGTTTCACCGGTGGCCCGTATTCCGGGCTCGATTTCGCTCCAAAACTTCCCCTTGATGAAGTGAAAGTAGGCGACACCTGGAAGAAAACCGTAGGATTTAGCCCCCAAAAGCTCCGAAACGATAAAGACAAGAAGATGGCCGTCACTCGGCTTGACTACACTTACACGTATCGCGGCATCGTGGAAGAGGACGGCAAGAAGTATCTGAAAATCACGAGCGCGTGTTCGTTGAAGACAGACGTAAACGACTTCTTGGGGCAGCTCATGGGCAGCCAAGAAGATTCTCCGATGTCGAAAGCTCCGCTCACCTGGGATGCGAAGGTCGAATACTGGCTGGACCCAGTCACCCTGCACACGATCAACATCGAGGCATCCTCGGAAGGGAAGTTCGAGATGTGGGTGAAGGAGATCAAAGAGCAGGCCTACCAAGAGTCGAGGCTGCGCAGCAAGGCTTCCTACAAGCTCGTGAGCTTGGGCAAAACGCCCAAGGCACCGGTGAAGGCTTCAAAACCCCGCGGCTGATTTCGATTGAATTACACAAAAGGCGCGACCTGCGATCAAAGCAGGTCGCGCCTTTTGTTTCGTCTACCCGTAGGTTACGGCGTGGAGTCCACTTTCTCGTCGGCAGGGGTGAACGTGAATCGACCCTCCGAATAGTCCACCGACACTCGGCTTCCGTCTCGAACTGAACCGCGCAGAATCTCGACGGCAAGAGGATTCATGATGTCCTTTTGAATCTGCCGCTTGAGCGGTCGAGCCCCGTAGAGAGGATCAAATCCTGCGCTGGCGATGTGCGTCGAGGCCTCATCCGTCAAGACGATCTGAATGCCGCGATCCGCGAGCCTCTTCCCGAGCGCCTGCATCTGGATATCTACGATCTGCCGGATTTCGTTCACACCGAGCGGGCGGAAGATGACGATGTCATCGAGCCTGTTCACGAATTCTGGCCGGAAGAAGTGGCGAACGTCTTCCATGATCTTTCGCTGCACGTCCTCGAACCGGTCCGAGGAGGTGAGAGGGTCTCCGAAGTGGTGACTTCCCAAGTTGCTCGTGAGAATGATCATCGTGTTGCGGAAATCCACCGTTCGGCCGTGCCCATCCGTGAGACGCCCGTCATCGAGAAGCTGCAACAAGATGTTGAACACATCCGGGTGCGCTTTCTCAATTTCATCGAGAAGAACCACGCTGTAGGGCTGCCGGCGGACGGTTTCCGTCAACTGACCCCCCTCTTCGTAGCCCACGTAGCCTGGAGGCGCTCCAATCAATCGGGCAACGCTATGCTTCTCGCCGTACTCGCTCATGTCGATGCGGACCATCGACTTTTCGTTGTCGAACAGGAATTCGGCAATCGCGCGGGCCGTCTCGGTTTTTCCTACACCGGTAGGTCCGAGGAAGAGGAACGAGGCAATGGGGCGATTGGCATCGCTGATGCCGCTCTTTGTCCTTCGTACGGCCTCGGCGACGATCTGGAGGGCATGAGATTGGCCCACAACCCGTCGGCCCAATTCGTCTTCGAGTCGGAGCAGCTTGGCGATTTCACCTTCGAGGAGCTTTGAAACCGGGACCCCGGTCCAACGGCTGACCACGTCGGCGATATCTTCGCTATCCACCTCTTCCTTCAGCATCTTTTCGACGCTTTGCATTCGCTCAAGATCGGTGGTTTCTTGCTCCAAGTCGGCTTCGAGTTGGGGCAGGCGGCCGTGCTTAATCTCCGCCGCTTTGGCGAGATCGTAGTCTCGTTCTGCATTCTCCAACTGGACTTTGAGCTGATCGAGTTCAGACTTGAGATGGCGTACCTTCTCAATCTTGTCCTTTTCGAGTTGCCACCGGGCGACAAGTTCAGCCTCTTGCTCCTCAAGCTCGCTGATACGCTGTCTCGCTTGCTCCAGGCGCTCTTTGCTCGACTTGTCGTCTTCCTTGGTCAGGCTGGCCTCGTCGATCTTCTGCTGCATGATCTGACGCCGAATGGTGTCGATCTCCACCGGCACACTGTCGATTTCCATCTTCAGCCGCGAGGCTGCCTCATCCACGAGGTCGATGGCCTTGTCGGGTAGGAAGCGATCTTGGATGTACCGGTTGCTGAGAACCGCAGCACTCACGAGGGCCGAATCTTTGATTCGGACACCATGGTGAATCTCATAACGCTCTTTCAGTCCTCGGAGAATACTGATCGACTCTTCTACCGTGGGCTCGGAAACCATCACGGTTTGGAACCGGCGCTCGAGCGCGGCATCCTTTTCAAGGTGCAGGCGATACTCGTTCAGAGTGGTCGCCCCGACGCAGCGCAGTTCTCCACGGGCCAACATCGGCTTGAGCATGTTGGCCGCATCCAGCGACCCTTCGGCCTTTCCGGCACCGACGAGCGTATGGAGCTCATCGATGAACAGAATGATCCGGCCATCGGCGTTCTTAATCTCGTCGAGCAGGGATTTGAGACGGTCCTCAAACTCGCCGCGATACTTCGCCCCGGCGACCATCGCCCCGAGGTCTAGGGCCACTACGATTTTGTCTTGAAGGCTCTCTGGAACGTCACCGCTCACCATCCGTTGCGCCAAACCTTCGACTACGGCGGTCTTTCCGACGCCGGGTTCCCCGATGAGGACAGGGTTGTTCTTGGTCCGGCGGCTCAACACCTGAATGACGCGACGAATCTCTTCATCGCGGCCTACAACGGGGTCTAGCTTGCCTTG